>JAPPGB010000013.1 GCA_028821475.1 Spirochaetaceae bacterium | reverse complement strand
CGACCAGACCCAGCTCGAGGCCGCCTGACCGCTACCACACTGGCGGAATGCACCCACTACCCATGGTGGACTTACGCGGGCGAGCCGCATACGATAAGAAAAACGCGCTCCGCCCGGAGCAGCACGGGACACGGGGGTACTGTCATGGCGCGGAGCGACCTCCTCGTTTCGCTGGTGAAGGCCGGATCGAGCGGTGACGTGGCGCGCGCCCGCTCCGTCACGGAAGCGATCATCGCCGAGGAGCGCGCAAAGCGTCACAATGTGCTTGCTGAACGGCTGTCGGAGGCGATGCACGTCAACGGCGGAGGTCCCGGGGCGGTGAAGTTTACCGGCCATGGCCAACGCCACCGGGAGTTTCTGCTTGAGTTGACTCCTCGCCGGCGGATCGAGGAACTGGTCCTTTCCGATCTTGCACGGCGGGCATGCGACGAGTTGATCGACGAGCAGCATGGGGCCGCGTTGCTGCGGGCGCACTCGCTTGAGCCACGGCACCGGGTGCTGCTGGTGGGACCTCCCGGCAACGGCAAGACGTCCCTCGCGGAGGCCATAGCGGAAGCCTTGGCGGTGCCGTTCTTCGTAGTCCGCTACGAAGCGATGATCGGCAGTTTTCTCGGGGAGACCGCCGCCCGCCTGAAGCGTGTCTTTGACTATGCCCGCACGACCCCCTGCGTGTTGTTCTTCGACGAGTTCGATGCGGTGGGTAAGGAGCGCGGCGACGTTCACGAGACCGGTGAGATCAAACGGGTGGTCACATCGCTGCTGATGCAGGTGGACGATCTGCCAAGCTATACCGTGGTGGTGGCCGCCACCAACCACGCCGAACTGCTTGATCGCGCTGCGTGGCGCCGGTTCCAGGTTCGCCTCTTGCTCAATCCGCCGACCCGGGGAGACTTGACAACGTATATCGCACGGTTCGCTGCTACCCTTGACGAGCCGCTGGGCCGGACACCCGACATCATCGCCAAGAATCTGGGCGCGATCAGCTACGCGGAGGCCGAGGAGTTCTGTCGGGACATACGGCGACGCAGCACCCTCGCGATGGGAGAGCAGCCGCTCGGGACCATCGTTGCCGACCGGCTAAAGCTCTGGGCCGAGCAGTCGCGCGCATCCGACACCACCCAGAGGGATATATAGATCATCCTTCGAAGGATAAGGAAGAAAGCATCTAATTGCTCTTTTGCTTGCTATCATGAACGAAGACCATGAGCCGAAACTAATGCTCGATTTTAGCTGACGAACAAGCTCAATCAACTCCTATCTCTCATCAGCGGAAAGACCCATCGGTTTGTACTTACCCGTGTGATAATATCGGGATTTGGTAGCAACATTCTCCCCTAAACTACTTCTCCGTCCGGGAGGGTTGACTCGATCCGGAAGAAGAGGTATATGTCTCATGCTGGTTGTAGGCCGGTGAGATTTTGGATAGAGGGAAGTACACTTGCTGAATTGGGTAAATGGAGAGTGTCCTATTTGGGGCACTGATTGTTCGTTAAGCGCGGAAGGATATACCTACACTGTTCGCTCGCCGCGCGCGGGAGGCGAATATCGTATTTCGATTGATGTGGCTCGACAGCAATCTCATCCAGATTACGGGTTGAAAGATGATCGAGCCAAGGCGATCCTCTCTACGTGGATTGCTAATCAACAGAATCGAGGGGAGAAATTGCCGTTTGTTTCCCGTGAGATCATCGACAGCGTTAACAGCGGGAGATTAAGACCGCTAACCCCGATTGTCAGAGCAGAGAGACTTCTTCGGCACATAAGTGAAACAGTTCCTCCTATGGGAATGTGGGATTTTCGTAGGAATCCTATCGACGACGAGATAGTCGTGCTTACGGAGTCACTAAACGGCGATGAAGTTAGGCTGCTTGTCAGTTGGCTGGTATCGCAAGGGTACTTCTTCTATCCTCTTCGTAATACTGAGGACATCGTTAGCGTTTCGCTAGATGGCTATCAAAGGTTGGCTGAACTGGATTCTCCAAACACGGAGTCAGACCAGGTTTTTGTCGCAATGTGGTTCAACGATGCCACCAAGCAATTGCGTGAAAGGATTAGAACCGCTGTCGAGGATGCTGGACTGAAGCCTTACTTCGTCGATGAAGATTTGTCGAATCAGGATAAGGTTTCCGACAGGATTGAGCTTGAGATCAGAAGGTCTCGTTTGATAGTTGCGGATTTCACACACGGAAAGGATGGTGCTCGCGGCAGTGTTTACTATGAGGCAGGACTGGCGAAGGGACTCAATCTGCCGGTGGTGTGGACATGTCGGGGACCACAGTTGGATGACCTTCATTTCGATACCAATCATTATCCGCACCTTGGATGGACCGAGGATACGTTGTCGAAATTCCAAGAGGACTTGACCGCCCGGTTGAGGCTTAGAATTGAGGAAGGTTAATCAACGGTAACTTCATTCTTGGGAAACTGTCCGCCGATAGGAGGTTTCCGGAATGAGCAGCATAGCCATCGAAGACAGGGATTCGAAAAAAGGGAGTTGAGTTGACGACTGAACAACGGAAGCTGATTGAGATCAAGCCGTTCGTTGTACTGCGTTCACGATTTCAGATAAGGAGTGTCGTCGGTCAATCGGACCTAACCTCGAAGCGTTCTGCAAGAGCCACAGAAGCAAATCCAACGACTGCGATGGATGGAGTTGACTGTGATGAGATTGATGGCCGTGGATTATAGGCTCCTGACCCGGGTGATCTCCTGAAACGGGATGGAAGCAACTTCGCCAGCGTGCTCTCCAACGTCGGAGACCGCAAGACAGACTTCGAAGAGTATCTTGCGGCGATCACGCCTGGAGTCACCGGTGTTGACGCGCGATCGATGGGCACCAAGCTCACGCTCGGCTTCCGGCAGGATGTGCGGGGCGCCAAGCATCCTTGGCGGTTCCCGGCCAGCAATATGTCAGACGGCACGCTGCGTGCGCTCGGCGTGCTGGTGGCGCTGTTTCAGGGCAATGGCGAATCGATGGGTCACGGACACCTGGTAGGCATCGAGGAACCGGAAAGCGCCCTGCATCCCGCCGACGCCGCCGTTCTCATCGACAGCCTCACCGACGCCGCGCAGATGGCACAGGTAGTGGTAACCAGCCACAGCGCGGACCTGCTCGACAACGATGCCATACCCGACCGCTCGATCCTCGCCGTCCTGTCCGAACACGCTGAAACCAGAGGCGGCCGCCTCGATGAGGCCGGGCGCACGGCGCTCCGCGATCAGCTCTTCACCGCCGGCGAGCTGTTGCGGATGGACCAGTTGCACCCCGATCCCGAGCAGTCAGCCCCCCGCCAGCTCGACCTGTTCGAAAGCCGCCCCTGACCAATCAATTCGATCTCGCGTCGGCAAGACGCGGGGCGCCGTCATTCGACAAGATGTGGCGCACCGTGACGCAGTTGGACACAAGGGACACAAGCGACAGCGGAGTAGAGGTGGGTGGTCGGCGGCCGCCTCGGAGAGATCGTCAAGCCGGTTCGGCGAACGGGTTCACCACCTCAATGCCATCGACCTTCCAGCCGTGCTGCATGTCCTCCGAATAGATCACCCGGCACTCGCCCTGCTGAGCGGCCCGCACGATCAGCGCATCCCAGAAAGACAGCGTGTGGAGGCGCGCCAAGTCGACGGCGGCCAATACGTCATCGAGCTGGTTAACCACCACGTTCATGCGGCCGTACAACTCGATCTTGCGGCGCGCGATGACCGGATCCACGCCCATCTTTCGGGTCACGGTGACGAAGTACTCCTGCAAGACCTGGGTGGACACGACCGCTTGACCGCGGCGGTGGCACGCGGCGTGAAGCTTCAGCGCGGCTGCCTGCTTTTCCGGCTCGCCCGCGTCGTCGGTATAGGCCAGAACATTGGTGTCGAAAAAGCTACGCACGATCGTGCAGTTCGGCGCGGTCGAAGCGCCAGCCACTCCGATTGCCGCGGGCGGCCAGGGAGAGATGTTCGATCTCGGCGAGGTCGGCGTCCGGCGAGGACTGTCCGGCAAGTTCGGCCAGGTAGTCCCGCACCGCCTGATTGAGGCTCAGGCCCATGGCCGCGGCCGTGGTTCGCGCACGCGCTACGATCTGCTCGTCGACAGAGAGGGTCAGATTCACATGCACATAATACGTGCGCACCGATTCTGTGTCTACACTGCCGCCGCTGCCGCGTCGAACTGCCGGAGGAACACGTCGCCACGAAGTTCGACCGCGACTCCACCCTGGTCATAGCCCCTGCCATCGTCGGCCATCCGTGACGCACCATGCCGGCATCATCCGGCGCGGCCGCCTACGGCCGCTAGGCCTTCGCAGAAATCGCTGACGTGTATACGATTGGCGAGGAGTTGCCGCCGCGACCAGAGCGCGGGCCGTACCAGAGAGCGTAACGTGACCAGAGACGAGGTGCTCACGCTGCTGCGTGCGCACAAGACGACCATTATGAATCGATTCGGGGTAGTCGAGTTAGGACTCTTCGGATCCTACGCTCGTGACCATGCGAACGATACCAGCGATGTCGACATACTGGTTAGATTCGCAGGACCTGCTACGTCCATACGCTACTTCGGCGTTCAGTTCTTTATTGAAGGCCTGCTTTGATCGACCCGTGGACCTAGTAACCCACAAGGCACTCCGGAAGGAGATCCGTCCCTACGTGGCAAAGGAGCTCGTGAATGTCTGAAGGTGATCAACCGGAACGAGCGTTGCGCCACTACATCCAGGACATAATCGAGTTCGGCACGCGGATCGTCTCCTATACCGATGGTCTGAGCCAGACTCAATTCGTCGCAGACACTCTCATCTATGACGCAACGCTGCCCGGAACGGCCACGACCCAGGGGGTTGGTCGACAAGGTGTTCTCATACACGGGGGCGAGGAATTACGATGAGGGCGTGGCGCAGGCGTTCTTTGAGCAGCCGATCCTGAATTCGCCGTACGAGTATCCGGCGCGGCACTGGGAACTGGACGACAACCGCCAGCCCACCAACCAGATCGTCGACCGCCGGCGTACCGTGTCGTTCATCACGCCGATCCCGGCGGCCCGCAAGCAGCGCTCTCCTCAGTCCGAACTTGGTCTTGACGATGCCCGCAGAACGGCGGATGAGGACGGCCAGCAGTACGAGCTGATGAGGATGATCGAGAGCGTGCGCCACAGCGTGGGCGAGTGGCGCCGGCTGCCGCGCGCCCAGTGGCGGGTTACCCCGGAGACCGCCCGCCTGCTGCAGCACTGGCGCCATCACCAGTTCAGCGACCTGCGTCCCTTCTTCTGCCAGGTGGAGGCGGTGGAGACCGTGATCTGGCTGACCGAGGTAGCCGCCGGCGCCGGCCGCGACGGGCGCCGGTTCGTGCAGCGGCTGCAGGAGGCGAACGAGCAGGCCAACCCCGGCCTCCCGCGGCTGGCGCTCAAGCTCGCCACCGGCGCCGGCAAGACCACGGTGATGGCGATGCTGATCGCGTGGCAGACGGTCAACGCGGTGCGCCATCCCGGCAGCGGGCGGTTCACCCGCGGCTTCCTGGTGGTGACCCCCGGCCTGACCATTCGCGACCGCCTGCGCGTGCTGCAGCCCAACGACCCGGACAGCTACTACCAGAGCCGCGAACTGGTGCCGCGCGACATGCTCGGCGACCTGCACCGCGCCACCATCGTCATCACCAACTACCACGCCTTCATGGCGCGCGAGATCCAGGACATCTCGCGCGGCGGACGCGCCCTGCTGCAGGGCCGCGGCCCGGAGCTGCACACGCTGGAGACCGAGGGCCAGGTGCTGCAGCGGGTCATGCCCGGCCTGATGGGCATGAAGCACATCATGGCGTTCAACGACGAGGCGCATCACTGCTACCGCGAGAAGCCGGCGCAGGACAGCGACGAGGCCAGGCTGACCGCGGACGACCGCCGGGAGGCGAAGAAGAACGCCGAAGCCGCGCGCGTGTGGATTTCCGGCCTCGAAACGGTGCAGCGCAGGCTGGGGCTGAGCCGGGTGATCGACCTGTCGGCCACGCCGTTCTTCCTGCGCGGCTCCGGCTACGCGGAGGGCACGCTGTTCCCGTGGACGATGAGCGACTTCTCGCTGATGGACGCGATCGAGTGCGGCATCGTCAAGCTGCCGCGCGTGCCGGTGGCGGACAACATCCCCAGCGGCGAGATGCCCACGTTCCGCAACCTGTGGCAGCACATCGGCACCAGGATGCCGCGCAAGGGGCGCGCCAGGTCGGCGGCGCTCGACCCGCTGAGCATTCCCGTGCAGCTCAAGACCGCCCTCGACGCGCTCTACGGCCACTACGCCCAGGTGTTCGACCAGTGGCGCGAGGCCGGCATCGAGGTGCCGCCGTGCTTCATCGTGGTGTGCAACAACACCGCCACCTCGAAGCTGGTCTACGACTACATCTCCGGGTTTCATCGCCAACGCGACGACGGCATCGCTTCGCTCGAGAACGGACGGCTGGAGTTGTTCCGGAACTTCGACCAACACGGCAACCCGCTCGCCCGGCCGCACACCCTGCTGATCGACAGCGAGCAGCTCGATTCCGGCGAAGGACTCGGCCGCGAGTTCCGGGGCGCCGCGAGCGACGAGATCGAGCGCTTCCGCCGCGAAATCGTCGCCCGCACCGGCGACCGCCGCCAGGCCGAGAGCCTGTCCGACCAGGACCTGTTGCGCGAAGTGATGAACACCGTCGGCGTAGCGGGCCGGCTCGGCGGCGCCACCCGCTGCGTGGTGTCGGTGTCGATGCTCACCGAGGGCTGGGACGCCCGCACCGTCACCCACATCCTCGGCGTGCGCGCGTTCGGCACCCAGCTCCTGTGCGAGCAGGTGGTGGGCCGCGCGCTGCGCCGCCAGTCCTACGATCTGAACGAGGACGGCGTGTTCAACGTCGAGTACGCCGACGTGCTCGGCATCCCGTTCGATTTCACCGCCCAACCGGTCGCCGCCCGGCAGCCGAAGCCGCGCGAGACGGTAGCGGTGCGCGCCATCACCCCCGATCGCGATGCCTGCGAGATCCGCTTCCCACGCGTGCAGGGCTACCGCGTCGAACTGCCGGAGGAACACGTCGACGCCAACTTCGACCGCGACTCCACCTTGGTCCTGACCCCGGACATCGTCGGACCTTCGGTGACCCACAATGCCGGCATCATCGGCGAGGGCGTCGACCTGAACCTGATCCACCGCCGCGACCTGCGCCCCGCCACGCTGGTCTACCACCTCACCAAGACCCTGCTGGAGAAACACTGGCGCGATCCCGATCAGGAGCCGAAGCTGCACCTGTTCGGTCAACTCAAGCGGGTCACCCGCCGCTGGCTGGACGATCACCTGGTCTGCAAGGGCGGCACCTATCCCGCCCAGCTCATGTACCAGGAGCTGGCGGACCAGGCGTGCACGCGCATCACGCGCGCGATCACGGCACGGCATCTCGAGGAGCGCCCGGTCACCGCGGTGCTGGACCCCTACAACCCGAGCGGCTCCACCATCCACGTCAACTTCACCACCTCCAGGCAGACCCGCTGGCAAACCGACGCCCGCCGGTGCCACGTGAAGTGGGTGGTGTGCGACAGCGAGTGGGAGGCCGAGTTCTGCCGCTTCGTGGAGTCGCAGCCGCACGTGCGCGCCTACGTCAAGAACCACGGCCTGGGGCTGGAGGTTCCCTACCGGTACGGCGCCGAGGCGCGCACCTACCTGCCCGACTTCATCGTGCTGGTGGACGACGGCCGCGGCGACGATGACCTGCTCCACCTCGTGGTAGAGATCAAGGGCTACCGGCGCGAGGACGCCAAGGACAAGAAAGACACCATGGACACCTACTGGGTTCCGGGCGTCAACCACTCCGGCGCCTACGGCCGCTGGGCCTTCGCCGAGTTTACCGACGTATACAGCATCGCCGACGAGTTTGCCGCCGCCACCGGCCTCGTGAACGCCGATGCCGACCACAAGAGGATTGCTGGATAGATGGCCAAGCGCCGGACGCGCAAGAAACCGATCGAAGTAACCACCATTACCCACGACGAGGCCTCCCGCCGGAACATCCCCACGGCCGAGTACCGGTCGGTGATGGAGAAGGGCGATCAGAGCCCCGTCCAGGTGGCGTACGAGCGCCGCAACCGCGACCTCGATCCGCAGCTCGTGTGGCGCGGCAAGGACGAGCAGGACTGGTCCGACCTCGTGGTGCAGGCCCCGCCGCTGTTCATCCAGGAGAAGGTCCACCCCAAGGTGCTGATCGACGACCTGGTACGCCGCAGCAAGCAAGGCGAGCAAGCGGCCGACGAACAGCTCGACCTGTTCGCCGACTTCAACGGCCTGCCGGACGACAACGCCCGCACCGAGTTCTACCGCCACGACGCCAACTGGTCCAACCGCATGATCCTCGGCGACAGCCTGCAGGTGATGGCCTCCCTGGCCGAGCGCGAAGGCCTGCGCGGCAAGGTGCAGTGCATCTACCTCGACCCGCCCTACGGCATCAAGTTCAACTCCAACTTCCAGTGGTCCACCACCAGCCGCGACGTGCGCGACGGCAAAGCCGAACACATCACCCGCGAACCCGAGCAAGTCAAAGCCTTCCGCGACACCTGGCGCGACGGCATCCACTCCTACCTCACCTACCTCCGCGACCGCCTCACCGTAGCCCGCGACCTCCTCACCGAAACCGGCAGCATCTTCGTCCAAATCGGCAACGAAAACGTCCACAGCATACGTGCGCTGATGGACGAGATAATGGGAAAAGAGAACTACATCGGAACTATCGTCTTTCAGAAAACAGGCTCAATCGATCAATTCCTGATACCACAGACCGTCGACTACCTCTTGGTCTTTGCAAGAGACATCAGTCGAGTCAAGTACCGTCAACTGCATATCGAACGAGAACGCGGGACCACTGCGCTTGAGCGCTATGACATGGTGCTAATGGAGGATGGTACAATGCGCCGGATAACGCCGGAGGAGGCGTCATCCGGTGCGGTAACGAATTCCGTTCGATGTCGTCTCACATCCTTGTCGAGTGCTCGTCCAAAAGGAGTAGGTGATCTACGGAGTTTCGGCTACCAGGGCGCAAAATACACTCCGGGTGCCGGGACGTTTAAGTCGAACTTTGAAGGGCTAACCCGTCTCGCCGCGGCTGGTCGTCTCCGTGCCGGTCGTCGTGCACTCACCTATCTCCGACGAGTCGACGACTTCCGTGTCGTCCCGCTCAGCGACTACTGGGAGTCAGTTCAGATCGGTACACAGCTTACGTACGTCGTACAAACGAGCATGCGAGTGGTTCAGCGCTGCATCCTGATGGCCACCGACCCGGGTGATCTTGTTCTAGATCCGACGTGTGGCTCTGGTACCACTGCTTACGTTGCGGAGCAGTGGGGGCGCCGGTGGATCACCATCGACACTTCCCGCGTGGCCCTGGCTCTGGCGCGCTCTCGCGTCATGGGGGCGCGCTATCCCTATTACCTCCTCGCGGACAGCGAGCCGGGGCGGCAGAAGGAAGCCGAACTCACTCGGACCGTTCAGTCCCATAGCCCCACGGGCGGCGACATTCGGCAAGGGTTCGTGTACGAGCGGGTGCCGCACATCACCCTGAAGTCGATCGCCAACAACACCGAGATCGAAGTGATCTGGGAGCGGTGGCAGGAGACCATGGAGCCGCTTCGCGCTGAACTGAACGGCACGCTTGGCCGCACGTGGGAGGAGTGGGAAGTCCCGCGCGAGGCCGGCGACCCTTGGCCCGAGCCGGCAACGGCAGCGTGGAAGCGGTTGCCGTCGGCCCAGTCCGATGCGCAGAAAGCCGACGCACTGTTGGCTTTGAACAGCGCTCTGCGCCGCCACTACACCCTTCAGGATGTCCCCGACCACCCACGCGACCCGTGGGACGCCGGCCCGACCGACCTCCACCGCCGCTGGTGGGAGGCGCGCATCGCGCGGCAGAAGGAGATCGACGCCTCCATCGCCGCCAAGGCCGACTTCGAGTACCTGTACGACAAGCCCTACGAGGACCGGGGCATCGTCCGCGTCGCCGGCCCGTTCACGGTGGAGAGCCTGGCGCCCCACCGCACGCTCGGCGTCGACGAGAATGACCAACTCATCGACCATCTCGCCGAGACCAAGACCGGCTACGACGGGCAGCAGGACTTCGCGACCATGATCCTGGAGCACCTGAACACGTCGGGCGTCCAGCAGGCCCACCGCGAGGACCGCATCTCCTTCACCGCGCTCACCCCGTGGCCCGGTGACCTGATCTGCGCCGAGGGTCGCTACGCCGAAGGTGACGCGGACACCGGCACCGAGCGCCGTGCCGGCATCTTCATCGGCCCCGAGTTCGGCACCGTGTCCCGTGCCGACTTGGTTGAAGCTGGCCGAGAAGCTGCCGAGGCCGGCTACGACGTACTGATTTCCTGCGCGTTCAGCTACGAGGCGCACGCCACCGACTTCAGCAAGCTCGGCCGCATCCCGATCCTCAAGGCGCGCATGAACGCCGACCTGCACATGGCCGGCGACCTCAAGAACACCGGCAAGGGCAACCTGTTCGTGATCTTCGGCGAACCCGACATCGAGATCATCCCCGTCCAGGACAACGGCACCCAGGCGCGCCAGATCCAGGTCAAGGTCAACGGCGTCGACGTGTTCCATCCAAACACCGGCGAAATCCGCAGCGACGGCCCCGACGGCATCGCCTGCTGGTTCGTCGACACCGACTACAACGAGGAGAGCTTCTTCGTCCGCCACGCCTACTTCCTCGGCGCCAACGACCCCTACAAGGCGCTCAAGACCACCCTCAAGACCGAGATCCACCGAGAAGCCTGGGAAACCCTGCACAGCGACACCTCCCGCCCCTTCGATCGCCCCGCCTCCGGCCGCATCGCCGTCAAGGTCATCAACCACCTCGGCGACGAAGTAATGAAGGTCTTCCGCGTGTGACCAAACGCCTGTCGTCACACTCAGTTGCTTTATCCGCAGACGTCCCCAATCTCACCCTTCCCGTTGGTGACCTTAGTTGACCCCAACGGACGACAGAACTCAACGGTCTGGGGTGTTTGCCTTATCTTCGGGACAAGAGGTAAATGGCACGTTGACTCTAACGCGCCGCGACATCGTCCTCTACGTTTGGTCCGAAGTACCGCTCGATGTCGTTCCGGGGAGCACGATCACAGGGGTACTAGATGATCTAACTCACGCCTCTCTGTTGCAGTGTAGTGTCAGAAGCGAAGGCCATAGTGGACGAGATCATAAGGTACGCTACACCTACCACTTGTCTCCCCTCTATCTCCTGATTGGAAGCCGATATTTCTCCGATCGAGATGAGGAGCTTCAGCACGCAAGCTTTATTGTAGCACATTCGGTAGAGTTGTTCGACGATCCTGATGCCTATGGCACCATCTTTCACGACCCGGAAGCCGTACGTCGGGCCGCTCAAGGCGACATCGCGACTCGTACAATCAAGGTCAATGATTGGAATTGGGTATCGTACTATACCGGAAAAACGAACGTTTTCAGGGCCGATACTTCGATCGGTGAGATTTCCGCCAATCACTCACCCACTTTCACCATGGGCCATGCCTCTAGTCTTGGATTGACGAAACGAGTCTATTTCAACATCAAGTTTGACGTGCCAGTATCGGTTGTGGAGGCTCTGTTTCGGATTGATCGAGTACTTCAGTTTATCGACTTGATTGTTGGCTATTCAGAAAACGTGGAAGAAATGCATGTATATGCAGGATCTGATTGCGAGTCCCGTGAGGCTGATGTACACTCGTTGAATTACAGCAGACGACGGCAGGTTAGTACACAGCGCAGGCCAAGCAAGTTCACCGCTCTGATTCACCCTGTCGACCAAGCGGAGGAGTTTTCCAATGCTCTGAGTAATTGGATAGAAAGAGATCTCGAGTGGCGTACCGCACGTATGCGGCTATCGCGGGATTGGGGTACGCTTAACTACACCTACAGCCGTATGATCACAGCGGCAAATGCCTTTGATCTATTGCCGGGGGAGATCTATGGGGATGCAACGCCTTTGTCTCAAAAAGAACGGGACGCAGTCGAGAGAGCGAAGATGATCTTCCGAGCACTTCCGCCCAGTGAAGATCGCGATATCATGCTGGGTCAATTGGGGCGATTTGGGAATTGGCCGCTTAAGCGAAAGATCCGGCATAGAGCTAGGATCATCACTGATATAATCGATCGAACAGTACCAGATCTATCTGCCGTGATTGATCAGGCTGTGAACCTGAGGAACTTTCACGTCCATGGATCCGGACTTCGGTTAGACGATGATGATCGACGTCTCTTCCTGCGTTTCTTCACCGACGCTCTGGAGTTTGTATTTTTCGTTTCAGATCTCATTGAGGCCGGTTGGGATATTGTAAGGTGGTGTGGAAAAGGAAGTCCTCGTGGGCATCCGTTTCATAATTTTCTCGTCTTTTATCGAGACGACTTGGCGAGACTAAAGAGAGCGATCGAGTAGATCGATCCTTCAGTCCACCGTGGCTCGGTTAGCAAGTCGGCATAATACAAGGGTCACCGCTCACTGGATGTCGGTTATTGGCGCGACTGGACGTAAGGTGAATTGTCTATTGGGAGCTTGACAACTGTGGCGATCACCCGGAGCCCGTTGCGCTGGCGTGGTAGCGCTCCAAAGGAGCAGCGGTTGGAGGTTGCCGGCACCAACCCGCTTGAGCGCCTGACGGTGGGTTCGCTGAGCACAGGCCGGTGCTTTCGAGATCAGTTACAAAGAGTCTGTCCGCATTGCCGGCCTGCGCGGCATGCGTTCGCTCAGCAGATCTGGATGTCTCCTGTGCAGCAGCGACCACTGGGCATCCGCTACAAACGGAGGTACCCGCGAGGTCGTTTTGACGCGCACACGTCCACGGGCGGGCCAGTCGAGCCCCCAAGCGACAGAAACCGCCTTATCGGACCTTGTACAACGAAGTTGGGTCGTGGTTCCAGCCACCGACTGCGCGAACACGCACACCTGAAGCCGGAGTCGCTGCATCCCGCGACCGCGGTGTCCAAGCCGAAACGTCGGCGAGGTCGCCCGCGCAAGACGGAGGCACCTGCGTCAGCAGGTTCACCAGCCGATGATTCCAGGTAGACAATGTACAATTGCTATGCGGCGACCACAATCTCCACGCGAGCGAATCCATTGTGTGACTGCAAGATCGGTAACACGTCGTCGTTGCAAAAGCGTGTGAGCATGGTACCGATCACCGCCCTGTGGTTGCTTCGCTATCTTAGCATAGCACGATGAACAATACAGACCAAACTTCACTGTTTTCGGTGCCATGGGTTCGGGCATCCGCCTTGAGAACTTATCTATCTACTGAACAACCGCTCCACTACGTGTGTCAGTATCGTCGGCGAGCCTTACTCGTATTGTGCATGCAGCAACGCTTGAACTTCTTCCCGCTTCCACACGGACATCTATCATTCCTGCCCAACTTACGACCGTACTTGATTCTCTGGTCCTGACGTACTCTACGATCCCATTCTCGTACAACCCGTTCCATTTGTGCATTGTACTCCCAATTTTGATGCAGTCGAACTCCACAACGAAAGGTCATGTCGTTGGCTATGCAGATCCCGAACCATGTCTTTGCCCGACTATCGTACTTCCTCATTTCACTGTTGGTAATCAAGTACTGTTTGGTTCTTGCGATCTCCTCATTCGAGCAGTGGACCGTAAGTCCAACGTTCAGTGCTCCAATATACAAGGAGAAATCGTGTCGTAGTCCGTCCCGCCTACCCTTCGTCATGGCATAGTCAATTTTCTTGCTTATGTCATTTACAGCACTCTCAGAGAGTTGGGCAAGTAAGAAACCCAGCTCGATCGTCTCCGGCTCTTTCCTATCCTCTATGCTTCTAAGTATCTTCCCTATGGTCGTCTTTCTGAACCTACTGACGTAGCCATCCACGTCCCTACTTCCAGGTATACCACCACGGCGCACAAGCATCGCGGCATCAAGATCCATCGCGATGTCATCGTGCATGTAGAACCAATCGAATTTCGGGTCGAGTAGTAGATTGTGTTGTAGATGGAATCCCAGGATTGTGTACTCATCACGAGCCACTGCCTGCTCCCTATGTTCTACTCGCATCTTCAGATAGCTCAGAAATTCGATGGGCGATTCGAGCATCTCTGTAGCAACATCCAATAGAAATACGTCTGCTACCAGTGGCGGTCGAAGTTGAGCCGTAGGTTTGTAAGATAGGAACTCGCGCACCTGTGTGTTCAACGACGGATAATTGTCCGATATGATACAGATAGGGTAGAACTCGACTATACCGTGGCATGTCGGATCAACGATCTCAACGCCATCAGCCTCTATAACGTATGAGTTCGAGTCGGCTAGTATCTCCGCGCAAGACTCAGCTTGATTGTAAGCGCTCTGGATGGCCTTCTCGAAATCTTCCCTTATTTTCTTATCGTTACCCCTTCTCGCTTCAAGTGTAAGTTGCTTAGATTTTATCTGAATCACGAGAGCACGGTTGCAGTAGACTACCAGAATGTCAATCTCGCCAAGAGGTCTTCTGCCAGGTGAAATTGTCACATTCCTGTATATGTCTCCTGGGTCGAATATCGAAGACAGTCGTTCCTGGACGAAGTCCTCCGTGAATCGTCCCCGGTTCTCTGCCGCCTTATCCTTGTGGTCACTGTCCTTCATCCAGTGAAACGGACTTACATAGATTGCTTCAGCAACTGCGGTAAGATTGAAGACTATGATATCATCTGTAGATATCGATATCAACGGCTTAGCGTTCGCTTGGTTGAAATCATCGATAGAATTGAAGTGGTGGTTGCAAGAGCAGGACGGGTCAATCGAGAAAGCTACGAATAGATTTCTAACGACTGTTTCTGACAGGTTCGATTTCTGGACGACGTCACCCACGCTAACGGTGATCACGGATAGTGGGGTGGAATCTGGATCGATGAACGCCTCGTGTGCCCGGGCACCCAAAATCGAGCCGATCGCCTCAAACACCTCACGGGCGTGTTCTATCTCGAATCCTTTGTTGTCTATGAGCCAAGTGTTGTCTCTGCGGTACTTCTTCACTGCCAGATCGATATACTGATAAGAGAAAGCTGCTTCACCGGCATAGAACATCTCCTCACGGAGCGAATCGCCAATTGCTAGAGGATTATCGACATTCTGACTAGCCAAGTTCTGCTTCATCGATTCGGTCAGTGGTTCTGCAATTGCATAGTGCAACTTCTCCAGTAGATCCTCGGTAGACTTAATGTACTCCTCAAGTTGCTCCTGGCTTGGCATAGTGGTATCGATGACCTGATTCTTGATTAGCAATCCAAGCAGTACCGATTGTTCTGTTCTCAGTAACCGATTCGAGCTGTATAGGTTCGTCAGATCCGGTCCTGTAAGTTCGCCGCTAAATCTGACCGCGTTATCTCGCAGGCACAGTAGTGTCAAGGCCTGGACGTAGCCTGGAGATTTGCTGAGAGTGGCTAAGGAATCAAAGATCTCTTGTTCAGTCGGCATATTGTCAGTGTGTCAAGGTGTCGAGAGGAAGAACCCTTAGCACCCTCCCGGAAGGAGGAGCCGGTCCGATATCGCCGATTCCGCACCGCCTGTGGGCCTCTCACGTAAGCCAGCCCCTCGATCATAGCGGAGTCTAGCGAGGTTGTGTGCGGCCGTCAACCGGATGACGTGTCGAAAGCGGTACCTACAGGCTCAACAAGAGTACACGAAAGAACCACCATCATGATCCTGTGAGGGCGATTCCCAGCGAAGCGACCTTCTCGCGGGCCTTTGCTGGGTTCGCTGAAAGCGCCTTGCCGAGCCGGCTGCACGAGGCGCTGATCGAAAACACCATGGCTGAGCAGTTGGTTGGACACGTGTCACGCGATGCGACAGCGATCGAGGGGCGCGAGAAAGCGACCCCGAAGCCAAAGCAGCCAGCGAAGCCGAAGCGCAAGCGCGGGCGTCCACGCAAGGGCGAGGAACGGCCCAAGGAGCCGACGCGTCTGCAGCGTCAGCAGCAGATGGCGTTGCCGGAGATGCTCGACGACCTGCCCCAGGTCTGTGATGTGGGCAGCAAGCGCAACGCGAAGGGCTATAAGGAGTCGTGGATCGGCTACAAGCTGCATATCGACGCGGCCGACGGCGGGATACCGCTCAGTTGTATCCTCACCTCGGCCTCGGTGCATGACAGCCAAGTCGCGATTCCGTTGGCCACCATGACCGCGGCTCGGGTCAGCAACCTGTACGACCTGATGGACGCGGCCTATGATGCCGCCGAGATCAGAGCGCACAGCGAGTCGCTTGGACATGTACCGATCATCGACGTCAATCCGCGCCGCGATGCCGACCGCAAGCGGGAACTGAAGCGGGAGGCACAAGCGCGGCGCAACGCCGGCCACGTGGACGCCACGCAGGTGCGCTACCGGGAACGGTCGACGGTGGAGCGCGTCGACGGTCGGCTGAAGGACGAATTCGGCGCCCGGCAAGTACGGGTGCGTGGACACAGCAAGGTACTGTGCCACCTGATGTTCGGCATCCTGGCGTTGACCGTGGACCAGTTGCTGCGCTTCGTGAACTGAGCCAGACCTCTGTTCTGCCCCCTGTAGCGCCGCAGCCAAGCTGATCTCCAGCAGGAGATAGGGCACCGTTCTGTCCGCACGCTGCCTCCCGAAGGCGCATGGCCCGTGGATTCTGGCCGGCTTCAGGCGCTGCTGAGGCTCTACGCCGAAAATTCGTCGAAGCTACCCAACAAAACCGCTCATCCTGTTCTCACGTCCCCAGCTTCTTCAGCAGCGCTCCAGAGTTTCTGCAAAAGGCTCAATCAATAGCCAGATGCAATTGTGCTGTAGCGGTTTCGTGTTCTGTCGAGCGGGCGGTCATGCCAGACAGCACGCGTCGGGGACGTTGACGGCGTCGCTGATCCTCGCCCGGGTGCGAATGACCGCTGTGCCGAGTGTGCCGGGTCGGATCCGCGAGGTGGAATGAAGCCTCATCCGCGTCTCGACGCACAGATCGGGACAGACCGCTCTCGCTGAGGAGCCGGTGGGGATTGGGTTTCTCTTGACGACCGGCGAGCGGTCGCCGGTCAGGCGGGTTTGACCAGACTCCGCAGGTTCTCGGGTTGGCCGGCGCGGATGTGCCCCACGGCCATCGCCAGCATGATCGTCAGCGCCATGGTGACACGCAGCTGCATCTTCGCCAGCCCGCGGATGCCCGGTCGCTCGAACCCGAAGCCGCCCGCCAACCGACTGTTGACCCGTTCCACCGCACCGAGCTGGTCGTAGAAGTCCCGCCACCGGTAGCTGGACCGCGCCACCGGCGTGAACGCGCGCCGATCCTCGGCCAGCGGGATGCGCACCGCGTCGCTCACCGGGCACCGATCCATGCCTTCGCAGGTGATCCCAAGTAGCGCGCCGGACACCGATACCCCGGCGTCTCGCGATCCTGCTCGAAGCCGCCGTAGGCCATGCGGTGCAGCTCACCGGTCTGCCGGCACATGAGGACAACGGCACCCGGGAGCGCCAGATCCAGGTCAAGGTCAACGGCGTCGACGTGTTCCACCCCAACACCAGCGAAATCCGCAGCGATGGCCCCGACGGCATCGCCTGCTCGTCCGCCACGCCTACTTCCTCAGCGGCAACGACCCTTACAAGGCGCTCAAGACTACGCTCAAGACCGAAATCCACCGAGAAACTCGGGAACCCTGTACAGCGACACCACCCGCCCCTTCGATTTCCCCGCCTCCGGCCGCATCGCCGTCAAGGTCATCGACCACCTCAGCGACGAAGTAGTGAAGGTCTTTCGAGTATGACCAGACAGATATCGTCGCACACTGCTTGACGGATCGTTACAATCGGAAGGTTAGAATCGTACCATACCAAACACCAAGTACCGCGTTGCGCTATCCGGCAGTGAGAGCTACCATGGATCGGGATGTTTCTTGCGGTGAGACGGATCTTAGAAAGGTTGCATGCCACAATGCAGCAACGAAGGAAAACCCCTAGTACTACCAGTATCAACGTTGGGTCGTACATCGTGGTTGTTGCGTTTCTGACGGCACTCTGTCCCATAGTCGATGCCGCGCCTCCAGATTGCTTGCCGGATTGTCGATTCAGGAACTTCAACCAGGAGAATCTGGAGGGAGTAGACTTCAGTGGTGCTGATCTGCGCTGGGCACGATTCGTGCGTGCGAACCTACAAGGCGCCGTTCTCAGCGGCGCCGATCTGACCGGCGCCGTGCTGCTGGGCGCAGTCCTCAAAGATGCATTGTTGGTCGATGTTTCGCTGGTGGGAAGCTGTTTGATCGGAGCGGACTTCAGCGGTGCGATGTTGGATGGTGTTGACTTCCGGTTCGCCGATTTACAAGTCGCCAAGCTCATCGATGTAGACTTGACGGCATCTGATCTGGGTGGAGCGAACCTTGATGAAACGAATCTGATCGGAGCTGATCTCCGCACTGTGGACCCATCCCGCACCGATCTCGGCACTGCATATCTCATGGACGCCAAGCTGCCTGCGGGATTTGTCCGGAGACCAGTAGGTCGCCCAGACACGAAGCCAGGCATGTCGGCTGAAGAGGCGGCGGCCAACAGGCGCCGATTGACGGGCGGGGATTGAAGGAGTGGCGCATACGGCACCACAGCGTACGTGGTCGAACAAACGGGGGCGCCGCTGGATCACGATCGACACCTCACGCGTGGCCCTGGCGTTTGCCCGATCGCGCCACAGTCATCGGCGCGTGTTATCTCCGTCGGTGTGAGGCGTGCGTCGCACGTCAGAAGGAGTTCGATGCATCCATCGCCGCCAAAGCGGTATGCCAGCATCGGGGCATCGTCCGCGTCGCCGGCCCGTTCACGGTGGACAGCTCGGGACCGCACCGCACGCTCGGCGTCGACGAGAGCGACGAACTCATCGATCATCTCGCCCAGACCAAGACCGGCTACGATGGGCAGCAGGACTTCGCGACCATCGTCCTGGAGCACCTCAACATGTCCGGCGTCCAGCAGGCCCACCGCGAGGACCGCATCTCCTTCACCGCGCTCACCCCGTGGCCCGGTGACCTGATCTGCGCCGAGGGTCGCTACGCCGAAGGTGACGCGGACACCGGCACCGAGCGCCGTGCCGGCATCTTCATCGGCCCCGAGTTCGGCACCGTGTCCCGTGCCGACTTGGTTGAAGCTGGCCGAGAAGCTGCCGAGGCCGGCTACGACGTACTGATTTCCTGCGCGTTCAGCTACGAGGCGCACGCCACCGACTTCAGCAAGCTCGGCCGCATCCCGATCCTCAAGGCGCGCATGAACGCCGACCTGCACATGGCCGGCGACCTCAAGAACACCGGCAAGGGCAACCTGTTCGTGATCTTCGGCGAACCCGACATCGAGATCATCCCCGTCCAGGACAACGGCACCCAGGCGCGCCAGATCCAGGTCAAGGTCAACGGCGTCGACGTGTTCCATCCAAACACCGGCGAAATCCGCAGCGACGGCCCCGACGGCATCGCCTGCTGGTTCGTCGACACCGACTACAACGAGGAGAGCTTCTTCGTCCGCCACGCCTACTTCCTCGGCGCCAACGACCCCTACAAGGCGCTCAAGACCACCCTCAAGACCGAGATCCACCGAGAAGCCTGGGAAACCCTGCACAGCGACACCTCCCGCTCCGTCGACCGCCCCGCCTCCGGCCGCATCGCCGTCAAAGTAATCAACCACCTCGGCGACGAAGTAATGAAAGTCTCCCGCGTTTAAGCTCGAGTATCGGTGGGCGTGCGGCTACCTGCGCTACGACACCGATCAGGAACTGGCTACCGTAAAGCGATATACCGCCCGCTGCGCCTGCTGGTGTACTCTATCTTTCCCTCGGTGAATTGGTGTAAGGAAACCCACACTGGGAGCAACGCGCGCTGCATGTATGCCCCACAGACTCCGTATCGCGGTGAGGCCCCGCCTCAAGCAGCAGTACGCAACGTTGAATCCGTTCGCCCTCAAACCCGAACTAGCTAGGTTGCCCAAGACCAGCTATCCTTCGTCGAATCACAGTTCTTTGGAGTATGCGATGGGAGAAGGGAAGAAGATCGCCACGGCGACGGGGGCCGGCGCAGGCGTAGGCGCCATCGCCGGCGGGGCAGCCGGTACCAGCTTGGGTGTTGCCGGTACGTTCGGTGCAATCGCGGCGACCGTGCCGCTTGCTGTGGTCGGGGGGCTTATCGTGGGGCCACTATGCGGCTTAGGTGTGGCAGGGTATTTTCTCTACCAGCACAACACGAGGAAAAAGTAGCCCGAGTGTACGCAAACCCCAACCTCGGCGCGCCTCGCGGGCGCGCTGACAATTTCCCACCGCGCCCGGTGGGGCGTCCGAGATTTCAAAATGAATCACTACCGGCGAGAGAGTAGGTCCGCTGTCAGCACCCCGGCAGCAGTGGGCGCGGCTTCGTGGCCGTGTCGCAACCCTTCACACCTTTCAGGGTGACTGTAGACCAGCCCAAAACGACGCTCAGGTTGGCGCCGCTCAGGTCTGCGTCGTCCAAGTTAGCATAGAACAGCACGGCCTCGACCAAGTTGGCGTCGGTTAGGTCTGCGTTGCTCAAGTTCGCATAGCTCAGGGCTGCGCCGGACAGGCCGGCACCGGTCAGGTCAG
Source organism: Spirochaetaceae bacterium (assembly GCA_028821475.1). GTDB lineage: Bacteria > Spirochaetota > Spirochaetia > SZUA-6 > Bin103 > Bin103. The sequence goes on along the minus strand of JAPPGB010000013.1, from coordinate 8,024 downwards.
CACCGGTCAGGTTGGCCTTGAGCAGGTGGGCTCCACCTAGGTTGGCGTGGGTCAGATTGGCTCCACTCAAGTCGGCCTCTGCCAGGATAGCGCCGTACAGATTGGTCCCATACAAACCATCGTCCAAGTTCGCGTCAGCCAAATTCGCGCCGCGCAGATCCGCGCCGGCCAGCGTCGCGTGAACCAAGCGAGCGTCGGTCAGGTCAGCGCCAGCAAAGATAGTCCCTTGCGTAAAGCCTTTGCTCGTCCACCCGGTGACACCTTGTAAGTTCGCACCGGTCAGGGTGGCGCCGGTCAGGTCAGCATCGGTCAGGACGGCATCAGTCAGATCAGCGGACAGCAACGTTGTCCCCCAGAGGATCGCGCCGGTCAGGTCAGCACCCTCCAGGTTGGCCTCGGCCAACGTGGCGCCGTGCAATTCTGCTTCGCTCAGGTCGGCTTCTTCCAGGTCGGCGTGGGCCAGGTTGGCGAAGCTCAGGTCCGCACCGCTCAGGTCGGCGCGGGCCAAGTTGGCGAGGATCAGCGACGCACCTCGCAGGCTCGCACCAGCCATGTTGGCAAACTGCAGGTCATCACCAGCCAAATTCGCCGTATTGCAGTTCGGGAGACAAACCGGGTCCGCAGCGGCACCGCTGGCAACGGCTATCAGTAACAGCACGGGCACAAGACGAATCATAGGCGGCACTATGCCCGCAACAGGGGCCGGGAAGCCAGCGGCGGCCCGCTCGCCGGTCTTCCCGGTGGACAATCACCCGTCGCCCTCCTGGGCCGCCAAGTGCCGATCCCATAGCCATTCTGCCGCGTCTTCCAGCCCCGGTACCAGCGATGCGTCGAAGCGCATCAGCGGAGCGCCGGTCGGCTTTCCGTCTCGGTCGCAGTAGTGGACACCTACCTTGCGCCGGCGCACCAGTACGTAGCCGTCGCGCCGGTAGTCGGCATTCAGCTTGGCTATCGCCGCGTCCACCGCGGATAGGTCGTCACTCATGCCCGAACCCTACCACGCTTCGCCGGGCCGAGACCGTGGGACTCCTTCATCCCGGAGGCACGGCTCGCGTCGGCCGGGCTACCCCGACAGGAGCAGCCGGGCGCTCAGTCGTTCTCCCCGTGGAGCTGCGGAGGCTCTTGCGGGTGTTGCCCGCCAAGTGAGAGTTCCTGACTTTGAGCAACCGCGCCAGCGGTGGGTAGGATAGGTTCGCCCGGAACCGATTCCGGAGATCAGAGAAAGAGATAGGGGCCACCGCCGGTACTCTTGCCCGGGTACGCGGTGACCCCCACCAGAGAACTGGCACATCCTAAACTAAGGCAATGACGCCGGTGCCGTGGGACCGCGTGTAGGGCAGCACGGCCCGTTCCACCCGCCGGTCGAACAGGTGGTAACCGACCTGGTTGGCGGCCAAGTGGCCGGCGCTTTCGCACACGTCCATCATCGCCGGGGAGAAGTGGACACTTCGTAGTGGCGGATCTTGCCATCGTGCTTGAACTTCTCCAGCGCCGCGATCGGCTCGCCGTACGGGGTGATGTGATCGGGCAAGTGTATCAGCAGCAGAGCAGCAGGTCGACCCAGTCGGTGCCGAGGCGCCGCAGGCAGCCTTCGGCGGCGGTGACCACGTGATCGAACGCCGAGCACTGGGTGGCGATCCGGTCGCCGTCATACCGAACCCAACCTTGGTCACCAGGACGATCTCCTTGCGCCGCTCGACAAGTAGTTGGACGTATAGCAAACTTGCTATCACTACCGACAGTGACTTGGCGCGTTGAGACCCTGAACGCCACCGTGGATGATAGCTCGACGCGCTGCCGGCCGACATGCGAGCGCGGTTTGCGCACATCGGCGAGTTGATCGCAACGGTCGGCCTGGAGCGGGGCGGCGCATGTCAGACACCTGACCGGACCGCTTTGGGAAATGCGTTCAGAGGGCGGGATGGCATCGCGCGGGCACTGTATGTCACCGCGAAGGATCGGAGGGTCGTGGTGTTGCGGGTGTTCGTGAAGAAGACCCGGCGGACGCCGCGGGGAGAGATCGAGTTGGCGCTGCAACGCGCCGAGGAGGTATCGAAATGAGCACGCTTGGCGAACTGCACGAACGGTGGAGCCGAGATCCGGACTATCGCGAGGCGTACGAACAACTGGCGCCGGAGTACGAGGTGGCGCGTGCGCTGATCGAGGCGCGCACGCGCGCAGGCCTGACCCAGGCGGAGCTGGCCACGCGAATGAAGACGACGCAGTCGGCGGTCGCGCGGTTGGAGAGCGGGCGCACACCACCGTCAACGCGGCCGCTGGAGAAGGTCGCGCGGGCAACGGGGACTCGGCTGCGGATCCAGTTTGACAGCATCCAGTAAGCTGTTCCGCCAAGCGGCACCGCTTCAACACCCCCGGCGGGTTAGCGGGCGGGGAGGAAGGGTTCGGTGATTTGGGAGGTTTCGGAGTGGGTGGGGACGGCCTCTTCGGCGAAGATGGTGTCGATTTCCTGGCGTTCGTCGGGGGAGAGGCGCCACTCGACGGCGGCCACGTTCTCTTTCAGTTCCTCGGTGCGGCGGATGCCGACCAGCCCCACGGTGACCGCGGGGTTGCCGAGGACCCAGGAGATGGCGAGTTGGGCGACGGACTTGCCGTGGCGGGCGGCGATGGGCCGCAGGCGGTCGACCACGCGCAGTTGCCCAAGGAACTGCTCGCGCTGGAACAGGGGCAGGCCGAAGGCGTAGCCCTTGGAGCGCCAGTCCCAGTCCACGAAGGTGGTCGACTCGTTGAACGCGCCGGTCAGCAGGCCGAAGCCGAGCGTGCCGTAGGCCATGAAGCCGATGCCGTGGGACCGCGTGTAGGGCAGCACGGCGCGTTCCACGCGGCGGTCGAACAGGTGGTAGCCGACCTGGTTGGCGGCCAGGTGGCCGGCGCTCTCGCACACGTCCATCATCGCCGGGGAGAAGTTGGACACGCCGTAGTGGCGGATCTTGCCATCCTGCTTGAGCTTCTCCAGCGCCGCGATCGGCTCCCCGTACGGGGTGATGTGATCGGGCCAGTGGATCAGCAACAGGTCGACCCAGTCGGTGCCGAGGCGCTGCAGGCAGCCTTCGGCGGCGGTGACTACGTGGTCGAACGACGAGCACTGGTTCACCAGCCGGTTTCCGTCATACTTGAAGCCGACCTTGGTAACCAGGACGATCTCCTTGCGCCGCGCGCCGAGGGCCTTGCCGAGCAGCTCCTCGGCGATGTACGGCCCGTATGACTCGGCGGTGTCGAACAGGGTGATGCCGTGGTCGATCGCCTCCCCGGCCGCCCGCTGCGCCTCGGCCGCGTCGATCTCGCCGTAATCGGTGGTGCTCAGTTCCCAGGTGCCGAACCCGAGCGCGGAACAGGTCAGACCGCTGTCCCCAAAGCTGCGTTGTTCCATCCGTAGCCTCCGTTACGGCGTGGAGGATACCGGAAACAGGGCGGGCGGATAAGCGCGCCGGGAGCCTCGTTTGCCCGCCGATGCAGACGGGCCTGCACCGGCCGGCCAGACTCATCGAAGAACTCTTTGACGACCAGGTGGGCTACAGGATCAGAGTCCGCGGATTGCCCTTCAAGAGCGACATTGCTCCTGCTCGGTGGAGTGGAGGCGCATGACGTCGACCGGGGTGAGGATCTGGATCGTGTCCTTGGGATGATCGCGCGTGTTGCGGGTCACGAGGATGTCGATCTCGTTGTCCAGCGCGCACTCCCGCTGCAGCGCGTCCTCGAAATCTCGATGCGGGCGGGCCAGGGCACGGTCCACGGCTGATTGGTCGATCGGGACACCCGATCAGAGTGCGGAGTTCGCGCAGCTTGCCCACCGCATAGGCCTTGTCCTTCAGCTTGGCCAGGACGTAGGCGACGTTGGCCAGGGCTACCGGCGAGGCCGTGGCGGCGATGCCGCCGCTGTCGACTTCGAGGTGGGTGAAGAAGTGTAGGGAGATCGTGTGATGCGGCTCGCGCGCGCCGAACAGATCGAGAATGACGTCGGAATCAATCAGTATCCTGCGCACGTTCCCCTCCGAGCAGCTTGTCCCGCAGGTACTGCTCCTTCAGGTGGTCGTAGGTGGCCCCGGGCGGCAGGTCGAGCGAGTCTGCGACGGTCAGGACGCGATTGCTGATCGGGGGCGTATGCTCGGACTCGGTGCTGACGAACCGCAGATACTCCTCGACCAGCCTCGAGAGGCTTTTGCGGCGCTGTCTCGCGAACGCCTTGGCCTGCCGGATGACCGCGGCATCGACACTCAACGTGAGTTTCGTGTTGACCGACATGATACGTAAGGTTCTTTCCGATTCTCTACGTATTCGTCAAGTAGTGCGCACGGCGGCGTTTCGGCTCCGCCGGCGCGGGGTGATCGCGTTGGCGCCATCGGACGGTCGTCGGGATCGTTGCCCAACTTGCCGGTGGGTTACTTCCAATCCAAAGGGCGCGTCAGCGAGACCTCATTTTCCGGCTCGCTTGCCACCACCCGGACCATGTGGGCTACAGGATCAGAATCCGCGGATTGCTCTCCAGGAGCGAAATTGCTGTCTGAGCCCTTGGGATGTTGCGCTCCCGTAGCTGTTGCCGCAGCCCGGCGCGGGTATCGCTGTGCACGATCCCCAGGCTGTGGTGGACACCGATCCACTGGTCGGGATAGTGCTCGATCAGTTCCTGGTACCGGCTGTTCAATTCCTGCTGCGACTTCCTGAAGGCGGCATCGTCCTTGCGGTGCTCTTCGGCCTCCTCCGGGCTCATCCGAATCGGTTTCTCCATGACACTGGTTCCGATTGCAGGCATCTCCTCCATACCGCCACTCCTCACTGATCGGCCTACACTACATTTTGTACCGCTCTTGTCAACACAGGCGGGCCGGCGGCACTACCAGGTGAGGAACGAGCCGGAGGGCCAGCGGTCGTGGTAGCCGGTGGTGAAGTAGCCCTCGAAGGGGCGCTCGGCGGCGGGTCCGCGCCAGGGCCGCCGCGCCCAGCCGGGGCCGGCGAGCAGGTCGCCGGTCTCGTCCATGTGGGCGAGCAGCAGGTCGTGCAGCTCGTTGCGCTCGGCGGCCTGTTCGTGGTCGGCGATCAGGTTCACGGTCTCGCCGGGGTCGGTGCGCAGGTCGTACAGCTCGTCGCGGTCGAGCAGGTTGATCGCGAGCTTCCAGTCGGCGGTGCGCACGCAGCGGATGGGGTAGCAGCCGCCGGCCTGCTGCTGGCGAGTGCCGAAGCGGTGGTACTCGCTGAACGCGGCGGTGCGGTGCTCGGCGGCGGTGCGTTCGCCGCGCAGCAACGGCAGGAGCGACCGGCCAGTGTAGCCGGCGCTGCGCGGAAAGGGACCGCCGTCGCCGCCGCCAGCGCGGGGTGACCGCGTTGGCGCTGCCGGGCGGTGGCCGGTCCCGTTGCCCAACTCGCCATCCGGGCTTGCCGCGTCCATGATCGTGGCCCACACGTCGAGGCTGCTGGTCAGGCAGTCGCTACGCTCGCCGGCTGGCAGGCCGGGGCCGGCAACCACCAGGGGCACGGCCACGGTGTGGTCGTACATGGTCGGGCCCTTGGCGCACAGGCCGAAGGCGCCGAGGTGGTCGCCGTGGTCGGCGGTGTAGATGAGCAGGGCATCGGGGCAGTAGCGGTCGACCGCGTCGAGCAGGCGGCCGATCTCGTGGTCGGCGTAGCTGTTGCAGTCGTAGTACTTGTGGTAATAGGCGGGGTACTGGTCGGGCGCGGCGCGGGCGGCCGCCAGCCAGGCGGAGTAGTCCTGCTGCAGGCGCGGCTTGTCGTCGGGGCAGGCCGGGAACGAAGCGGGGCGGGGCAGGCGGTCCTGGTCGTAGCGGCCCTGGAACGGCGGCGGGCAGATGTAGGGGCCGTGCGGCTCGTCCAGCTCCACCGCCAGGAACAGCGGTGCGGCGGGGTCGCGGGCGCGCAGTACGCCGATGGCGCGGTCCACCACGCGGTGCGCGAAGCAGAAGCGCTCGTCCTCCAGCCCGCTGAGCCAGCCGCCGAAGCGGTTGGCGCCGTCGCGGCCCACCTCGTCGTAGAACCGGCTCAGGTCGTACCAGGTGTCGTTCGAGAAGCCGCCGTCGCCGCGCCCGGCGCCGGCATAGCCGGCCGCGTCCAGGTGCCACTTGCCGACGTGGTGCGCCGCCCAGCCGGCCTCCGCGAGCAGCTCGCCGAGCATCGGCACCGCGCGCGACGGTGCGGTGTCGTTGCACACGGCGCCGTTGCGGTTGGGCGGCAGGCCGGTGTACCAGGCGGAGCGCGCCGGTGTGCACAGCGGCGAGGCGGCGACGCAGGTGTCGAACAGGGCGCCGCGCGCCGCCAGCCGGTCGATGTTGGGCGTGGCCGGAAGCTGGACCTCGGAGCCGCCGGCCGCCCCCGGCCGATGCCAGTGCGCCGGTCCGTACGCCGACACCATGTCGCGCCCCTGCGTATCGGTGGTGATGAAAACGATTGGCGGTGGAGAGCCCATGCCGCATAGGATAGGCGGGCGGCCAGCCGGTTGCCACGTGAGGTGTGCCGAGACCGGCGGGCGGCCGGGCGATCTGATCGATGAACATCCGTCACCGGGCATACGCCTACATCACCAACGGCCGCCGGCTGCTCCTCTTTACCCACCCGGAATCTCCGGACGCCGGCGTTCAGGTTCCCGCCGGGACGATCGAACCGGGAGAGAGCCCGAAGCACGCCGTGATGCGGGAAGCGCGTGAGGAAACGGGTCTGGCAGGACTCAAGTACGGGAGGCTCCTTGCACAGGACACCCGCGACATGCGCGACCACGGGCGCGATGAACTCCAGTATCGCTGGTTCTTCCACCTGACGCTGGAGGGACGGCCGAAACAAGTCTGGCGGCATGGGGAGTTGTCGGAGGACGGTTCGGTCCTGATCCCGTTCGACTTCTTCTGGGCCGACCTGAGCGCGCTTCCGGCGCTGCTCGATTACGGCGACAAGATCGACCTGCTGATCGAGTCGATGCCGGCTTCCGGGTAGCACGGCCATCGACACGCGGGGCGTTGCGCGGGTGCTCTGCGGCGGCTGCAAGGCGCTTGCCCGAGGAAGCTTGGCCGCAACGGCGCCGCCGTCCGGCTGCTATCGTCTCCGGTACGACGCTTGCCGGCTGCGGAGGTCGGCTACGACCACCACCGTGTCCTGTTCGTCGATCGTGGAGAACAACCGGTACTCGCCCAGTCGAAACGGATAGAAATCGCTGAACTCGCCTCGCAGCCGCTTGATGTTGGGCCCGAAGTGCGGCTCGCGGCGAAGCAGCGGATACACAACGTCGCGAACGCGCCGGTAGAGACGGGCAAGGGCCTTGCTCTTGCGCAGCGACTCGGTCTCCGCGACGTTGTAGTTACTCGACGATCCGGTACTTCTTGCCACTCACTTCGGACCGTGCGTGCTGCAGAGTCGACACCAGTTCAGGGTCCGACAGTATCTCGGCCATCTCCTGATCGGACACCGAAGCCGCGTCCGTGAGATAGGACAGGGTGGCGTACTCGATGAAGTTGGAGATGCTGCGCAACTCGCCGCCGGCGGCCTGCCGGATCAATCGATAGGTGTCGTCGTCGAGGCGAACCGTGACCGTCTTCACAGCGCATTCGATAGTATTCGTTTACCGTCTCTTTGTCCGCGCGCGCCACTGACCGGGAGCGGACCCACATTCCGGTACGAGGCAGCCCCGCCGTCCCGACAGAGCGCGGGACATGGAGAGAATCGCAAAAAGGTTGCAAAAAACTGCGCGCACCCCTTGACGCGATTTTCGGGGCTCATAGTGGCTCGCTACGGCGCGCGGCGGCCCCTCCGACGGTCCGAAGACGACTTGGCCTCCGCGGGCACGACAGCGCCCCGCTGAGCGGCCTTCCGGGCTGCGTTTCATCGCAGTCGAGGACTCGGAGGAATCTGCTATTTTCAATCCCATGTTATACTTATGAGTATGAGTGAGTCGCCTTCTCCCGCCCTCTGGTCCACCGTCGCCGCGCTGCCCGACTACCTCCTGCTGGTGCAGACTCGGCAGCTCGCCCGCCACGAGCAGGCGCTGCAGATCCTGGTGCTCGACCACCTGC
>JAPPGB010000012.1 GCA_028821475.1 Spirochaetaceae bacterium | reverse complement strand
CGGTACCAGTCGCTCACCTCTTCGGTGATCTGGTCGCCGCCCAGCTTCTTCCAGTCCTCGACGAACTCCGCGAACCCGCTCTCCAGGTCCAGGTCGCCGACGATGATGCGGGTGAAGGTGGTGATCTTCAACTCCTCCAGGGTGCCCCAGCGGTCCACCATGGTCGCGGTCGGGGCGGCTACGAAGTTGTCCACGAACAGGCTGCCCTCGTCCACGCGGCGGGTGATGTGGCCGAACGGCGAGGTCGCCGGATCGGTGAACATCTCCTGCCACGCCCACTGCTGGGCGGGGTGGGGGTTGTTCTCGGTGTTGTTGTAGTAGTCGAGCGATACCCCGGTCAGCTCGGCTGGATCCTTTTCGCCCGCGTACACCGCCTGGATGTCGTAGTAGGGCGGGATGTTGACCCACGGGTGGAAGGCGGCGAACGGCCCGATCCACCAGATGCCGTCCATGATCTCGTCGTTGCCCCAGTACTCGTAGTCGCCGGTCTCGCCGTACAGCTTCTCCCAGTACAGGTTGTACGCCTTCACCACCGCCTCCGGGTGCGCGTAGTCCGCATTCACCGCGTAGATGCGCTGCATGCCCAGCTCCAGCTCACCTCTCGGGGTGGTGCCGTCCACGCCCGGCTGCGGGTACACGCTCCAATCAATGCTGTTGTCGTTCTCCCAGCCGGGCAGGAAGTCGTAGGAGATCCAGTGGCCGCCGTAGGAGATGCCCACGACGTTGCGGGCAAACGCCTCGTTGGCCTTGGCGCCGTCCTTCACCGCCCACTCCGGATCGAGCTGGCCGTCGGCGTGCATGTGGCGCAGCGCGGCCAGCGCGTCCTTCACCTCCGGCTGAATGGCGCCGTACATCAGGCCGCCGCCGGGGGCCTCAAGCCAGGCGTCGGGGTAGGCGCCGAACGACCAGAAGAAGCCTTCCGACCGGTACCACAGCCCCTTGTCCAGCATCATGGCGAAGGTATCGTCCTCGCCGTTGCCGTCCGGGTCGTCGTGGGTGAAGGCGCGCGTCATCTCCAGCAGGTCCTCGGTGGTGCGCGGCGGCTCCAGTCCCAGGTTGTCGAGCCAGTCCTGGCGCACCCAGAAGTAGCTGTAGGAATCCAGTCCCGCCGACGGACCGGGAATGCCCTTCATGCGCCCGCCGTGGCTGACGGCGTTGAAGATGACCTGCCCGTCGGCGCCCACGACTTCCTTGGCCAGCGGCGAGGCGTACTGCTCCCAAACGTCGGTCATGTCGGCCAGCAGACCCGCCTCGGCAAGCTGCTGGAAGTCCACCAGGCGCTGGGCGCCTTCCAGGGTGATCACGTCGGGCAGGTCGCCGGACGCCATGGCCAGCTTCAGCTTCTCCTGCGCCTGCGCGCCGTCCGCCACCCACTTGTAGACCACGTTGATGCCCAGTTCGTCACGCATCGCCCGCGTCCAGCGGTTGTCCTCGAAGGTCTCCCCGGTGGCCGGTTCGAGCTTGTTGTTGACCGCTTCGCGCGCGGACTGCCACGTGCTCTTGATCCACTCCATGTCGATGGCCGGCTCGTAGGTGCCGAAGTAGCCGGCGGGGATGGTGGCCGCGCCGGCGCCCGACGCCTCCTCCTCACCGCCCGCCAGCGCCATCGGCGCCGCCGCCAGCAGCACCACGGCTGCAATGAGCAAACTGGTCCTGACTCGATTCACTCCTGTTCCTCCTGTTCGAATCTGCCGCCGGCGGCCACCATTCGCTCGCGGTAGTCCGAGGCCGACATCGCCGGGGAAGCTATCACGCGCGCCGTTTGCGGCGCAACCACGGCGTTACCAGATCACTTCGATATCGGGGTAGCGGCGCAGGCGGCGATCCTTGCTGGTCACGGGGCGCGGTGAGATGCAGATCAAGACATGGGTATCCGGCAGCGTCACTCGGCGGCTTCCCAGTCCTCGCCCACCGGCTCGAGCGGATCGTCATACCTCACCAGCGTACCGCGCAAGGCTGCCAGGTCCGGGTCGCTTCGTTGTCGGGGGCCGAGGACTTCGCGGTTGACCACGTACTCGGGGTCGAGCACGCCGTCGCACGCGTCCACCACGTTTTGGGCGGCGCGCACGTTCATCCGGTACACCGCCTCGGTGGTCAGCCCGGCCACGTGCGGCGTGACGATGGCGTTATCCAGCTCGAACAACGGGTGGTCGGGCGGCGCCGGCTCCTGGTCGAACGCGTCGATGCCGGCGCCGCCGATGGCGTGCTCGCGCAGCGCCGAGCACAGCGCCGCCTCGTCGATGATACCGCCGCGTGCGGTGTTGACCACGAAGGCGGTGGCCTTCATCGCCGCCAGCTCGGCGGCGCCCACCATGCCCGTGGTCTCGGGAGTCTTGGGGCAGTTCACGGTGAGGAAGTCGATCTCGGGCAGTGCCGCGCGCCAGTCGACCGCCGCGGTGGCGCCGGCGTCTGCGATCTCGGCGTCGGCCACGAACGGGTCGTGCACCAGCACCTCCATATCCATCGCCCGCAGCCGGGCCACCAGCAGCCGTCCGATGCGGCCCAGGCCGAGCACCAGCACGCGGCGGCCGGCGAGGTCCACCGGACGCACCAGCCGGGCGTCGTTCCAGGTGGAGGTGCGCAGCCGCGCGTCCTGCACGTGGCTCTGCTTGGCGAGCGCCAGCATCAGGTGCAGCGCGTGCTCGGCCACCGACACCGAGTTGGCGGTGCCCACCACGGTCAGCGGAATACCCGCGCGGGTGAGCGCCGCCACGTCCACGTTGTCGTATCCGACGCCGCGGCGCGCCACCACCTTCAGCGTGCCGCGCGCGAGTTCGATCACGCGCTCGGTCATCGGCGCCAGCCCCAGCACCAGCCCGTGCACGCCGGGCAGGTGGCGCAGCAGCGCGCTCTCGGTCTGTTCTTCGACCACCCGGACTTCGATGTCGTCACGCGGGCCGAATACCTCGTCCATCCCCTCGGCCATGGCCTGGTTCACGAGCACGGATTTCATGCGCCGCACGCTATCCGCATTGCGGGCCGGCAAGCAAGCGTGAGGAAGCGCCACTCCGCAGCGGGCCGCCGGCCAGGGTGACGAAGCACTCATGCACGGGTGTGAAGCCCGGGAACCCGGCATGCCCGCGACACGGTGGGGTGGCCGGGGCCCCATCCTGGGGCCACCCGGCATCAACCCGGTGTGGGAGTCGACGGTTCGGCCTACGCGGCGGGTTCCACGTAGACGGCGTACAGCCGAGGATCCTCGGGGCGGATTCCCGTGTAGTTGACCCGGATGCGGATCGATCCGGCCGTGCCGTCCAGCAGTTGGCGGCTGCGCCAGGCGACCGGCTGCCTGAGCCCCGACTCCAGCGGCAGGCACTCGTCATGCGAGTACCCCTCGACCGGGCGGAACCGCTCGTCCAGCACCTCCACCGTGACCTGCGCGTATTCGGATAGCCCGTCGACGTTCAGGGACACCCGCGCCGGCCGGCCGCCGAGGTCGATCGGCGCGGAGATCACGTGGCAGCCGCCGGCCTGCAGTTGGCGCCGGTCGAACGGCTGCAGGTAGCCGAGGCGGTCGCGCTGCCAGGTGGCGACGCGCACGCCGTCGCTCAACTGTTCCGGCCACGGCGCGTACCAGAACAGGGTCTCGTCGCCGATGTTCTCGAACCCCTGCCCCTGGGCGAGCGAGGAATGCTTGAAGTTCCACGGCTGGGGGAGGTGGTTCATGCCGTCCTCGGCGGCGGCGACCATAGGGAAGTCAGGGATCGGCTCGGTGTAGTGCAGGCCGTCGTTGCTCACCACCAGCCCCAGGTCCATCTCCACGTGGCGGCGGTCGTTGTTGGCGGGGCCGTGCCACTGGCCGTACAGGCCCACGATCACGTTGCCGCGGTTCCACAGCGCCGCGCCCAGGTGCACCTGCTCGCCGCCGGCGAACGTGTCCCGGTAGGGCCGCGGCGGAATGTCGTCGCGCCGCAGTCCCAGGCACGACGCCTCGATCCAGTGCTCGAAGTCGTACGACAGGTAGGTCACCAACTGGCGCGGCGCTCCGAAGTGGCTGCCGCCGTGCGCGCTCAGCAGGTAGCAGCCGTTGAACTTGACGCCGCCGGAGGGCTCGCACTGCGGCGCCTCGGGCCCGACGTCAAACTCATGCCAGCGCAGGCCGTCGCCCGAGAACAGCACCCCGAACAGCCGGGGCCGGTCCTTGGTCTCGATCACCGCCTTGAAGCGCCGTTCCGGGTCCGGGTCGTCCGGATCGTGGTACACCACGCACGCCACGATCGAGTGCTTTCCGCCGAGCATGTCCACCAGGTTGTTGCGCCGCGAGCCCTGGTACTCCACCAGCCCCAGGTCCGGTTTCTCCCAGGTATAGCCGTCGCGGCTCTTCGCCAGGCACACCCGCTGGTGCCACCGGTCATCGTCCCCCTGGCCCAGATACCACATCCACAGCTCGCCGCCCACGCGCAGCACGGTGCCGTAGTAGATGACGCGCTTGCTGTCCGGCGCACCGGGCGACCCGAGCGGCACAACGATGCGCGTGCGGTCCACCGGCGTCTTGAAGCCCACCAGGTGCAGCCGCACCCCGTGGCGGAACGGCAGCCCATGGTCGTCGAACGGAAACAGCACGATCCGCTCCGTATCGACGTGCCCCGGGTTACTCTTGATGATCACGGCGCCGCCTACGGGGTGGTCACCACGACACCGGGCAGTTGGAAGCGCTTGATGTGCCGCACGTTGTAGGTGAGAACCTGGTCGGCGCCGACCTTGCCCGCGCAGTACATGTGCAGTGCATCGTAGATGGAGCCGCTCGCCAGACCCAGGTCGGCGACGCGGCGAAGCACACTCCGGTAGTCGTCGGAGGCAAGCTCCACGACCGCCAGCTTTTTCGCCATGTCCTCCTCCACCAGCATTCGCGCCTCTTCCGGCACGATTCGCGTGGGCAGCGGCAAGGCGGTCAGCGTAGCAAAGCACTCCGCCAGCGCGTGAGCGGAACAGTATCCCTCGTGCTCTCCCTGCGTGTAGCGAGATAATGCGTCGAGTGCCGCCTCATGGTTGCCAAGCTGGTCGGTGACCGCGGGTACCAGGACCGACGTATCGAACAGCGTGCGCATCAGTCGGTTCCCGCCGAGGCAACGTGGCGAATGCGCGCCTCGCGTTCAGCGCGGATGAATTCACCGATGTCGATCGCGGAAGGACTCGCGCCATGATGAACCAGGAATCCCTTTTTCCGTATCAACGTCGGTTCGCTCACGACCTTGCGAAGCTGCAACCCGTCGCCGACAGCTTCGATCTCCAGTTCCGTTCCGGCCACGAGATTGAACCGATCCCGCAACTGCTTTGGGACCACGACCCGCCCGGCACGATCAATGGTAATTCTCATGGTACAATGGTATCTGTCATGGTATCACCGGCGTCAAGCCGCCGGGCACAACACAACGGGAGGAAGTCTCGGGAGCCGTGGCATCCATGGTATGCTACTGTGGTCACTCATGGAGGAGCGATGGCTGTCGACAGTGCTGCTGCTGCGCGCTGGGTAGCGCGCCGCCGCGAAAGGCGGCGCGAGGGCCTCCGCCGCCGGCTGCAGACGGCACAGCGCGACACGGGGCGGATCATCTCTGCCATAGCGGCGGAGTACCAGCCCCGCCGGATCTACCAGTGGGGGTCGCTGGTCCATACCGAACGCTTCAGCGAGATCTCCGATATCGATATCGCGATCGAAGGGATGGACGGCGACGAACAAGCTCTTGCATCCATACGGTCGCAAGCGGAGCTGATGACCGACCTGCCGGTCGACCTGGTCGTGATGGAGCGTCTCGAGCGGGGGCGCGCCAACCTCATCCGTCGCTTCGGCAGAGTCGCGTGGCAACATGGCGACGCCGTCTGATCGCAGCCTGGACGAGCTGATCGCCGAGCTCGCGCAGGCGAAGCAGCGCGTACAAGCGATCTACGGGAAGCTTCGCAACGCGCGCGATGCGACGCTACCGCGCATCGGCCGCACCGATGACGGTGCGCTGATCGTTGCCGGCTACCTGGAGATCTACTACACGGTTCTCGAGACATTCTTCGTTCGCGTTTCCGGTTTCTTCGAGAATGATTTGGCGTCGGCGCGCTGGCATACGGCGCTCCTGGAAAAGATGAACCTCGAGATCGAAGGGGTACGGGCGAAGGTGGTAGGCGACACCAATCTCGTCCGCCTCCGCGAGTTGCTGCGGTTTCGCCACTTCCGCCGATACTACGTGGAGATGGAATATGACTGGGTCCGCATCGACTTCCTGCTCGCGACCCTGGACGCCGCCCATCCGGCTGTGCTGGCCGATCTGCAGGATTTCGAAGTGTTCCTCCGTGCTGTCCGCGAGTATCCCGCCTCCGAATAGTCGCAACTCGCCCGTGTCGGGCCGGTTGGTCGCCATCTCGAGAACCTGCCGGCGGCGCGTACGGGCCGCCAGCGGAGGGGCAGTGTGAACGGTACCCGGCTGTGGGTCAGCAGGCTCGCGGCGGTCACCGCCACGCCCCGCACTACCTGGGTGTTCGCCGAGCTGGCCGACGGAGAAGGTGCTGTTACGGCGGTAGAGATCACACTCGGTGACCGCTCGAAGCAGGTTGCCGATATCCTGGCGGAGTTGGTAGCGGCGTTGCGGGAGCGCCAGCCGGCCGACGAGTTGCAGGTAGCCGAGCGGCTGGGCCTGACGCCGGAGCGGCTGCAACGCGACGTGGTGCGCGCAACCGCGGTCAGCGCGCTGCGCAGCGCGGTCGCGCAGCTCGAAGCTGTCCGGGCAGGGGTGAGCCTGTATCGCTTCCTCGGCGCGGAAGCGGCCGCGAGCGTCGAGCTGTATGCCAACATCAACCGAGGCCTCCACGCCACGGCCCGCATGCCGGCGGACTTTGGGCGCGCCGCGGACCGGGCCGCGCGCGCCGGGTTCCGTGCGATCAAGTGCGCGCCGTTCGACGAGGTTTCTACGGCACTCCCGCCGGACCGCATCCTGAGCGCGGCCGCTGCGGGGCTGGCAAGGGTGCGGAAGGTGCGTAGCGCCATCGGCCCCGCAGCCCGCCTGCTGGTCGACTGTCACAGCCGCTTTACGCCCGCAACCGCCCCGGTGATCGCCGCCGAACTCGCGCAGCTCGGGGTAGGCTGGCTTGAAGAGCCGGTCCAGCCGCGCACCGCGGCCGCGGACTCGGCGGAGATTGCCCGGCAGGCGCCGATGCCGGTGGCAGGCGGCGAGTCGGGTTACGGAGCCGCCTTCTTCGACCGTCTGCTCGAAACCGGCGCGGTGTCCGTGATCATGCCGGACGTCAAGCACTGTGGCGGAGTCGGCGAGGCGGTACGCGCCGGCCACTCGGCCCTGCGCCGCGGCGGGGCGTTCTCGCTGCACAGTCCCTCGGGACACATCTCGCTGCTGGCCAGCGCCCACGCAACCGCCGCCGTGCCGGGCGCGCTCCCTCTGGAACACGCCGTCGGCGAGGTCCACTGGCGCGCGGATCTGATCACCCCCGCCGAACGAATCGAGAACGGCCACCTGCTCCTTCCACAGGCAGCCGGCCTTGGCGCCACCCTCCACTGGCCCTCTGTCCGCCGCCGCGGCCACCTCTGGGCTCCGTAATCGAGGACGAGCTTCGAGCATCCCGAGTAATCCATCCCCGAATGAGCGGTTTGGTGTCAGCGGCTCCCATCCGGTCGTGGCTTGAGTTGGACCTCGCGCGTCGTTTCGCCGTCGTCGAACATGACACGCAGGCGGCCGTTGAGGGCACGGGCGTACGCCAGGAGAGTGGACAACCGCACGTCCTCGCGCCGTTCCAGCTTGGACACGTCCGACTGGGTCATTCGCAGGCGGCGGGCGACTTGCGCCTGGGTGAGACCGAGGTCGCGCCGGAGCGCGGCGAGAGAGACCGGCTGAGCGTCGGATGCCTCCTGGGCAGCCCGCGAGGCTTTCGGAGTGCGTGTCCGACAGCGGTCGATCCAGGCCCGCCACAGCGGCGAGGTACCGTACCGCGGGTAGGCGTCGAGGAGGCGCGCCACCGAGGTGGCCAGACTGCCCCAGGGGTCGCGACGGATGGCGCCGGCGAGCGGCTGCCAGTCCTGCAGGTCGCCGCGCTCCAGGAGATCCGCGATCGCGACCGCCGGCAACTCCGCGACCGGCAGGTCCGGCGGCACCTCGCAGTGGCGGTGAATCACGGAGTGCCCTGCGGCGCCTTGGCGACCTGGTCGAGTACCCCGACGGCGATTCGGCGGCACCAGTCGGCTACCGTCTGCCAGTTCTGCCAGCGGCGGTCCAGCTTGCGGTACGAAGCCAGGTCGACACTCGACAGGTCGTCCGGGTGCGGCTCGGCGAGCTGCCTGGCAACCTGGGTGGCAACCCGCCGGCCGCCGGCACCGATCTGATCGGCGTAGTAGTCGTCCATGGCAATCACCACCGACACCGCGCCCGCCTCGCCAATTCGGTCCGCGAGCGCGGCAAAATCCAGGTAGTCTCGCGTCGCGTTCCGGATCAAACACAACCACGCCTTGATGCGGCAGATCTCCGCCAGCGTCGGCACCCGCAAGGCGCGACGGGGCTGCGCCTGATGTGCCTGGCGAAATAGGGCACCGTGGAGAGATTTCCGGCTGGTTGGCCGGCACGACTCGGTCACGTTCCGAGCATCAGGGCGCGGCATACCTGGGTCAGGCGTTCCAGCTCGTCGAGGGGCATTGATTCCTGGTTGGTGTGGATGTCGCGGTAGCCGACCGAGATGACCGCCGTGGGCAGGCCCTTGGCGTTGAACTCGTTGGCGTCGCTGGTTCCGCCTGAGGTCGCGAGGCGCGGGGTCAGCCCGGCCGCGCGGATCGCACGCTGCGCCCGCTGCACTACCGCCGCTTCCTCGGGGAAGCGATAACCGGTGGTCGAGTTGACCGACTCCACCTCGGCGCTGCCGCCGAACGCCTCGGCACCTTGCCGGCAGCACTCCAGCAGGTGCGACCGGTGGGCCTGGAACGCGCCTTCGTCGAGGCTGCGCACCTGCAGCTTCAGCTCGGCGTGGGCCGGGATGATGTTCGATTCCTCGCCGCCGGTGAGCACCCCGGCGTTGGCGGTGGTGTGCGCATCGACGCGGCCGAGCCGCATCCGGTCGATGGCGCGCGCGGCCATCTGCAGGGCACTGCGGCCCGACTCCGGCTCGGTACCGGCGTGTGCGGCGCGGCCGCGGAAGCTGACGACCAGCGTCTCCGACCACGGGCTGGCCAGAATCACGGCGCCGACCGGCCCGTCGACGTCCGCAATGAATGCCATCGGCGAGCGCACCGGGGCTACGTCGAACGCCTTGGAGCCGATGTGGCCGACATCCTCGCCCACGGTAAACAGCAGCTCCACCGGCGGGTGGGCCACGCCCTCGGCGGCAATCCCCTCCACCGCTTCCACCATCGCGGCGACCGCCGCCTTGTCATCGGCGCCGAGCACGCTCGATCCGTCGGTGTGCACCGCACCGTCGCGAATCACCGGCTCCATGCCGGGCGTCGGCCGAACCGTATCGGTATGAGCGCACAGCAGGACCGGCTCGTGGTCAGCCTTGGCGTCCGATCCCGGCCAGTAGCCGAGCACGTTGCGATGCGGGTCGGCCTGCAGGACCATCCCGGCCTGCAGCAGCTTGGGGCGCAGCGCGTCGACCACCGGGTCCTCGTTGGGGTGGTAGCTGTCGATGCGCAGAATCGTGAGGAACGTGTCGAGCAGTCTCGCCGCGTCGATCATGGTTAGCGCACCTTAACAGAAGGTTCACCGGACTTTCACGGCGCCGCGGCGCGCGTGGGGTAGCTTGTTGTCAAGGGGGCGATAAGATGACTGACACCCTGCCCCGGGCCGAGAGTCCGACCCGGCTCCTGACCCTGCAATACCTGCTGCTGGCATTCTCGCAATTGCGAGTACGCAACGAGGCATTGCGCTACCTCGACGACCTGCTGGCTTTTCTCTGCGGCGCCCCGCGGGAGCCGCTGCCGGAGGGCTGCACCCGCGGTGAGTTGGCCGCCGTCTACCTGGACGAACTGAGCCGCGACGGCCGCTGCCGGGAGTGCGACTTCCGGTGGCTGCGCAGCGACCCGGCGTTCGAGGACACGCTGCAGCGCTGTCGAGTGCAACTCGAGACCTCGGCGCAATATTGATCAGTCATTCGATTCGGCACTGCGCGGTAGACCCAGAAACGGATTCTCGATAGTCAGCGTGTCGATCCTCTGGCCGTGCTGCAGGTCCTCGCTGAGCAACCGTGTGCAGGATGCTTCGAGCGCGGCGGCGATGATCAGTGCGTCGTAGAACCCATACTCGTAGCGGGACTGGATCTCCAGACCGCGGCGGTACAGCTCGGCACTAGGCGCGACCGACCACAGCGGAAGCAATACGGCATTCAGGAAACGGCGGGCATGGTCTGCCGTCACCGGGGTCTTGAGTTTGCGCGTGATCACGTTGAGCGTCTCCTGGACTACCTGGTAGCTCACGACCCAGCTCTGCGAAAGCGACAGTCGCACGATCTCCCGGGCGCGCCGCCGCTTTGCCGGATTGGCTTCGTCGAACAGATATACGAAGACGTTCGAGTCGACGAAGCTCACCGCTCGTTCAGTTCGTCCCGGCTGAATGTCTGGCCGCCTGTGCGCGCGTAACTGCTGATCTCGTCGATCAGCGCCATCGCGTCGGCCGCCTGCCGGTCACGCCGTGCATAGCTGGCGAGCCAGCGGCGAAATGCGCCGTTCAACGTGGTATTCTCAGCGCTCGCCCGCTTGCGCGCGGCCTGGATCAGCGCCTCGTCGGCGCTCAGAGTGATGTTCCGCATGGCATCACTCTACACGATTATAGTGTACACGGCAACGTGTGTGACCGATCGTGAATCACGCGCATCACGAAGGTGGCGGCAAGGCGTTGCGCTCTGCGCTACACTGGTCGTCGTTCCGGCGCCTGGCCGCACAGGGAGGTAGACATGGCACGCCCGAAGATCGTTGTGGTGAGTGGATCCTGGAGGTTGAGCCCGCAGATCGCGCAGTACTGGAGCAAGCGGGCCGCGGAGGTGCTCGACCCGTTCGCCGAACGCGTGGAGGTTCACCTGCAATCCGACCAGGCGCCGGAGCAGCGCGCCGCGCAGGTGGACGAAGCGCTCGCCGATGCCGACGGCATGGTGCTGCGCGGCTGGGGCTCGCAGGGCATGGGCTACCTGTCCGCCGAGCGCCTCGCGGCGGCGCCGCGGCTGCGTTATATCGGTTCCACCTGCCACTACACGCAGGCCACGTTCATCGACGTAGAGGCGGCGATCGCGCAGGGCATCGCCATCAGCGAGACGGCGCCGGTCATGTCGCCGTTCGTGGCAGAGTACGAGCTGGCGCTGGTGCTGGGTACGCTGCGCAACCTGGCGCAGGAGCACACGACGGTCGGCGCCAACGGCTGGGTGCGCTGGGGCGACCACCCCGAGCTGGCCGAAGTACCGGAGCGGTTGCACGGCCGGCGGGTAGGGCTGGCCGGGTTCGGCGAGATCCACCGCCAACTCGCCCTCATGCTGGCGCCGTTCCACACCGACTGGGAGGCGTTCGATCCCTACATCCCGGCGGAACGGATTGAGGCCCTGGGCGGGCGCAAGGTGGACGACCTGGTCGCCATGGCAGCGCGCAGCGAGGTGTTCTGCATCGCCATTCCGCCCACCCCGGAGACCATCGGCATCATCAATCGTGACGTGATCATGGCGCTGCCGCGCAACGCGGTCTTCGTGCTGGTGTCGCGCATGGCGGTAGTGGAGCAGTCGCCGTTGCTTGAACGGCTGACCGCCGGCGAGCTGCGCGCCGGCATCGACGTGTACAGTCCGGAGCCGCCCCCGGCGGACGATCCGTTGCGCAGGCTGCCGAACGTGATCCACACGCCGCATCGCGCCGGCGGCACCTATGGAGCGCACCTCGGCGTGTTTCTCGGCCAGTGCCACGAGGCGCGCCGCCACTTCGCCGGCGAACCGCTGCGCTACCCCCTGCGGCCCGAAATGGTCGCCATCTTCGCCAACGCCGCCCGCACCAACTGAGCGGCGCCGGCGGGCACTCGGAGGGCCCATTCAGGCGCAGCCCGGCTCGTCCGCGCCCAGCGCTCGTACACGGGTCCGGCTACCCGGCCAGTCCACGGGGCGGGTGTCAACGTCAGGAGCGGATTCGCTACACTGGGCAGGTTCCCGCGGAGGTTCGGATGGAACCGGGATACAAGGAGGGAAAGATGGCGCGACCGAGGATCGTGGTGCTGTTCGGCCCGTGGGCGTCGCGGCAGCCGCTGGACATGCACTGGAGCGATGCGGCGGCCGAGGTGCTCGATTCGTTCGCCGAGCGCGTACACGTCGACCTGACCAAGGAGCAGACGCCGGACGAGCGCGCGGCGCAGGTGGATGCCGCGCTCGCCGATGCCGACGGCCTGGTGCTGGTCGGCTGGGGCGACCAGGGCATGGGCTACCTGTCCGCCGAGCGCCTGGCGCGGGCGCCGCGGCTGCGCTACATCGGGTCCACCTGCCACTATACCCAGGCCCAGTTCATCGACGTGCAGGCTGCGGTGGAGCGTGGCATCGCGATCACCGAGACGGCGCCGTGCATGTCGCCGTGGGTGGCGGAGTACGAGTTCGCGCTCGGGCTGGCGGCGCTGCGCAACATCCCGCAGGAGCACCGCATCGTCGGTGACAACGGCTGGGTGCGCTGGAAGGAAATGCCCGAGCGGCCCGATACCCCCGACCGGCTGCAGGGCCGGCGCGTCGGGCTGGCCGGGTTCGGCGAGATCCACCGCCACCTGGCGCGCATGCTGGCGCCGTTCGACACCGACTGGGAAGCGTTCGATCCCTACGTACCGGAGGAGCGGATCACCGCCGCCGGCGGCCGCAAGGCAGACGACTTGGCCGCCATGGCCGCGCGCAGCGAAGTGTTCTTCATCGCCATACCGCCCACCCCGGAGACCATCGGCATCATCAACCGCGAGGTAATCCACGCCCTGCCGAACGAGGCGGTGTTCGTGCTGGTGTCACGCATGGCGGTGGTGGAGCAGCCGCCGCTGCTGGAGCGGCTGCGGGCCGGCGAACTGCGCGCCGCCCTCGACGTGTTCAGCCCGGAGCCGCCGCCGCCGGACGACCCGCTGCGCACCCTGCCCAACGTGATCCACACCCCGCACCGCGCCGGCACCACCTACGGCGCCCACCGCGGCGTGTTCACCGGCCAGTGCGAAGATGCCCGCCGCCACTTCGCCGGCGAGCCGCTGCGCTACCCCCTGCGCCCTGAACTGGTCGCCATCTTCGAACGCGTCGCCGGTCAGCAGTAGGGGATAGCGTCCGGCGCCCGGTCCGCCGCTTGGGCTGCGTCCAGACGGTCGAGTTCGGCTTCGCTCATCGTCGGCATCGCTTCGAGCGCGGCCAGCAGGGCTGCCGCGGTGCGCGCTGACGGTGGCCAGACGCCCCGCTGCATCGCCTCCGAGAAGGAGCCTTCGGGTGCCCGGCAGGCGTTGCGCGGGCGCTCGTATGCCTCCACGTCGATGAGAATCACCTTGGCCGCCACCTGTGTATGTGAGCACGTACGTATTCCGGCGTCAACGGCGGGGATCTGGTGCGTCGGGCCACTTGCCGGTGTGGTAGCATCCGAAACGTGTGGCACACTGCATCCCCGAGCCTTGCCCCCGCCGAGTTCCTGGACTCGGTTGGCCGCATATTCGTTCACATCGACCAACAGGATTCGGGCAACGTCTCGTTCGGCGTCGCCGTAGCGGGGAACCGGTACTTCGTGAAGACGGCGGGGGAGCCGGCGGGCCCAGCGGGAGACGGAGGCGCCCACGACAGACGCCTCGCACGGCTGGAGCATGCCGAGCGGTTGGCGCGCGGCGTGTCGCACCCCGCCCTGACCGAGTTCGTCACCTCGGTGGACTCCGCATGGGGGCGCATGCTGGTGTACCGGTGGGCCCACGGTGAGAACCTGTACGCCCCAAGACACCTGCGAACCCCGGACAGCGCCGGCGAGCGGTTCCGGTCGCTGCCGCCGGCCATGCGGATCACCGCCGTTCGCCGGATCATCGACCTGCACGCTGCGCTCGCCGATCACGGCTGGGTTGCGGGCGACTTCTACGACGGCTGCCTGATCTACGACTTCGAGGCGGGCACCCTGCGGGTGTGCGACCTCGACCACTATCACTGTGGGCCATATCGAAATACCGTTGGCCGGATGTTCGGCTCGACCCGGTTCATGGCACCCGAAGAGTTCGAGAAGGGGTGCGTCATCGACGAGCGAACGACGGTGTTCACGCTCGGCAGAACCGCGCAGATCTTCCTCGACGGCACGGTCCGGGCGGTGACGGAGATCGCGTGCGCCCCTGATCCCGCGGCTCGCTACCCGAGTGTGAGCGCCCTGGCAGACGCGTTCGACGCGGCGATTCCGGCGTGATGGATTGATGAATTTGCCGGTTGACCCGATCCCCGTGGACGTGGTTTGCTGGGCGAGCGCACGGCGAGGGTGCGTCCAGTCCGCGGAAAGGGAACAACTCCCACCTCTCGGTTCCGAGTCGATCATCACCTTCTTTCGGCCTGACGGCGGACGCAGGCAGCATGGGAGGAGGTTTCATGTCCGTGCAATCACTACCACCGCGGCCGAGTCTGGCCAGCGTCAAGAAGCAGGCCAAGCAGCTACTGCGCCTGCACCGCAACGATCCCGACAGCGTTCGCGCGCGTATCCAGGAGCATCATCCCCGCCCGGACCGGTTCGAACTGCTGGCCGACGCCCAACTCGTGGTGGCCCGCGAGTACGGGTTCCCGAGCTGGCGCAGGCTGTCCGAGCACGTCGAGGAACTGGTCGCGGACTCCCGGGACGGCGAGGTGGCCCAGTTTCTGGACCTTGCCTGCCTGACCTACGGCAACGACTCTACGGCGCGGATCGACCGGGCCAAGGCGATGCTGGCGGCGCGGCCGGCACTGGCGGAGGCCGACGCGCACGCCGCCGCCGCCACGGCCAACGCCGGCGCGTTGCGGCGGCTCCTGGACGAGGATGCGGGCCGTGCGTCGGCTCCCGGCGGGCCGCGCAACTGGCCGCCGCTGCTCTACCTGTGCTACTCGCGGGTCACCGAACAGCTTCCGGAGGCCGACGCCGTCGCCACCGCCCGTCTGCTGCTCGACCGCGGCGCGGACCCGAACTCGCACTACATGTGGGACGGTACGTACCGGTTCACCGCCTTGACCGGAGCGATGGGCGAAGGGGAGGGAGGCGTCGTCAGCCAGCCGCCGCATGCGCACGCCATGGCCCTGGCTACGCTGCTGCTCGACGCGGGCGCCGACCCCAACGACGCCCAGGGCCTCTACAACACGATCTTCCGTCCCCACAACGGCTGGCTCAGGCTGCTGCTTGACCGCGGGCTCACGGCAGCGGCCAGGATCAACTGGAAGACCGACAACCAGGTCGGGACCCTCGACTTCATGCTCGGCCACGCGGCCACCAAGGGGTTCACCGAGCGGGTCGAGCTGTTGCTCCGGCATGGCGCCGATCCGGGTGGCGTCAACTACTACGACGGGCGCACCCACCACGAGAACGCGCTGCTGAACGGCTTCGGCGACATCGCCGACATGCTGGTGCGCGCCGGCGCGGAGCCGGCCGAGCTGAGCCCCGAGAACCGCTTCCGCGCCGCCTGCATGAACGGCGACGAGGCGGCCGCGCGCGCCGCGCTCGAGCACGCGCCCGACAGCCTGAACGACGCCGGTGCACTGTCGGCGGCCGCGTCCCTGGGCAACGTTGCTGCCCTGCGGTGCATGCTGAATCTCGGCGCCGACCCGAACGCCACCTCCGAGGACGGCACCACCGCCCTGCACCAGGCGGCGTGGCACGACCATCGGGCGGCCGCCGAGTTGCTCATCGAGCACGGCGCCCGCCCGCTGCGCGACCGCAACCACGAGTCGACGCCGGCCGGGTGGGCCGACTACGCCGGCCACGCCGCCATGCGCGACTACCTGCTCGACCACTGTCCCGACGGCCTCGACCTGATCTCCTTCGGGAGGATTGAGGCGCTGCGACGGTACCTGGCAGAACATTCAGGCTTCGCCACCGATACGTTGCCCGGCGGCGGCTCACCCCTGCACCACCTGCGCGACGACATCGATCACCTCGAACAGGTGGTAGCCGCGCTCCTGGAGGCCGGCGCCGACCTCGCCGTCCGCGACGCCAAGGGCGAGACGCCCCGGGAGAGCGCTGTCCGCCGCGGCGACGCCGCGGTCGCGGCTCTCCTCTCAGGCTGATCGGCGATGCCGGTCAGCGAACGCGTGCTCTCAGGTCATCGAAGTAGGCCGCATCCACCGGACCCGTAGGGGCTGACCCGGCTCCCTCGAACAACAGCCGGCGCAGGCTCTGGCGGTCCTGATCCCGGCGGATCAGAGCGCGCACGTACTCGCTGCAGGTTCCGTAACCGCGTCCGGCGACCTGCTCGTCTACGAACGACTTCAGCGAGGCGGGCAGCGATACGTTCATGGTGGTGTTCACGTCGCCCAGCATGTGCCGAATGACAAGAATCGGCAATCCCGGAAGGGTCGGTCGAGTGCTGCCCGCCGAAAGCCATCCATGTTAGAACTGCGCCGGATGGTGGAGTCGACGACAGCGATCGCTCGGGCCACGGTGCGATGAGGGGCGTTCTCGCGACGCTGCTGATCAGGAGCGGAGAAACTCCTCCACCAAGCGAGCCAGGATGCTTGGCGCGTCCAGGTCGACCAGGTGGCCGGCGTCGTCGACCACCTCCAGCCGCGCGTGCGGCAAGGCGCGCTGGAAGCGCTGCCGGTATGAGGGCGGCAGCACGCGGTCGTGCCCGCCGAACACCAGCAGCGTGGGCCCGGTGACGCGGTGCAGGCGGCGCGCGAGGCGCGTGTCGCCCACCGGCCACAGCAGGCGCGCGGCCGCCTCCTGGGCGCGCACCTGCTGCACCGTCCACTCCACCCGGTCGGCGCCGTCCGGTAGGGCCACGTGCGCCTCGAAGCGGGCCGGGTCGCGGCACAGCAGCGCGCCCAATCCGTCCGCCGGCGGGGCGAAGATGTCGGCGCTGGGGTCCGCCGGGTCGAACAGGCCGAGCGGGGACACCAGCACCAGCCGCCGCACGGCGTCCGGCCACACCGCAGCCACGTCGGCGGCCAGCGCGGCGCCCACCGACACGGCCACCAGGTCGCCGCCGGCCGCGCCGCACGCGTGCAGCAGGTCGGCGGCGGCCAGCAGCCAGTCGAGGTGATCGTCCAGTTCCGGCAGGGCCGACGAGCCGGGGAATCCCGGCAGGCTCGGCGCGGCAACCCGCCGCTCACGCGCCAGTGCGTCGAGAAAGGCGCTCCAGCGCGGCAGCCCGCCGATGCCGGGCAGGAAGGTCACCGGGCGGCCCGTTCCCTGCTCCCACACCCGGCACGCCACGCCGGCAACCGTGACCGACGGTTCCCGTCGCGTGCGCCCCGGTTCCCATGCCGCGGCGGGCGGTCCAAGCGGTCCGGGCGGCGCCGTCCGGGCGCTGGTGTCGCCCTGCCTGGACGCAGGGTGAGCGGGCCCGCTCACGCGTTCCTCGCGGCCGCGGCCGGCCACCAGTGGTCCTGCCACCGGTCGGTGAACAGGTCGCGGATCTGCGGCAGCACTCCGGTCGCGAACAGCTCGGTGTTGGCGCGCGTCAGGTCGCGGTCCATGTTGCCGAAGTGCAGCAGCAGCATGAGCTGGCCGACGTTCAGGTCCACCGCGATCTCGCGCAGCCGTTCGGCCACCTCGTCCGGCGTGCCGACCAGCAGGTAGCCGCGCTCCAGGATCTGCTCGTAGCTCGGCGCGGTGGTGAACTGGGCGACCGGGTTGCCGGAGGTGGCCTGCCGGGCGCGAAACCGCACCGACGCCTCGGTGGCGTAGCCGGGCGGCACCGCGAAGCGCGGGTTGGTGTGCAGGCAGTTGGTGTAGAAGTACTCGGCCGGCTCGCGGTACCGCTCCAGCGCCTCGCGCTTGGTCTCGGCAACGCCGACGAGTTGCAGGTAGCCGGCCTGGAACGGGTTGGGCTCCAGCCCCTGGCGCTCCAGCTCCGCCCAGTAGCCCTTGAGCACGCCGCGCGCGGTCTGGTAGCCGAAGTAGGACAGCGCCGCGTACACGTAGCCGCGCTCGCCGCACATGCGCCAAGTCTCCGGCGCCCCGCCGCCCGGCACCCAGATCGGCGGCCTGGGCTGCTGTACCGGGCGCGGCCAGCAGTTCACGTAGCGCTGCTGGTAGAAGCGCCCGGCGAACGGAAACGGGTCGCGCTCCTGCCAGGCGCGCACGATCAGGTCGCACGCCTCGAGGTAGCGGTCGCGCACCATGCTGGGGTTCTGGCCGTAGGCGTAGCAGGTGTCCATCGGCGTGCCCAGCGGCAGCCCGGCGATCAGCCGCCCGCCGGAGATGCAGTCCAGCATCGCCATCTCCTCCGCCACCCGGGTCGGCGGGTCGTACAGCGCCGCCGCGTTGCCCATCACGCAGATGGCGCCCCGCTTCGTGCCGCGCGCCAGGACCGCCGCCATCAGGTTGGGCGACGGCATCATGCCGTAGCCGTTGGCGTGGTGCTCGTTGACGCACACCCCGTCGAAGCCCAGCCGCGCCGCGTCCTCCAGCTCGTCCAGGTAGTCGTTGTACATCGCCCCGCCGCGTTGCGGATCGAACAGCCGCGAGTCGATGTCCACCCAGATCGACGGATGCCGCTCGCGAAAGTCGGCGGGCAGTTCAGCGTACGGCATCAGGTGAAAGAACAGCACGTTCACTTCGTTATCGCTCCTTGCGGTTCGGGTTGCTCAGGGACGGCCACGGCGGCGAGCCCAGTATACCGGGCGCGGCTCACGTCGAAACGAGCGGTGAGCTCTCGGCGCTCTCGCGTTCAGTCTTCCCCGCCTGCACGGAGTCGAACGGCCGCCTCACGCGCCGTGATGATCGGGATGCCATCCGCGCTCCCGACCGCCCAGCATGTCATCCCGGTGACCGGACGCGATCAAGTCGGCGTCGCCAGCGATCGCGGTGGCGAGTATCGGATTGTCGTCCGAGTCCGCCGACAGGCTCACATGCGCATAACCGCCGTCGATCGTCATCCCGGCACGGCGTCGGAGAACACCAGCTCCCAGCCGTGGAAGACTACCATGAGGCCGGTGAAGCGCACACCCGGAAACTGGCGCGCCAGTCGCTCGTCGGCCAGGTAGCGCGCAAGCTGCGTCCGCGCGTCGGCCGCCGCCGCCGTCACCGCGGCCTGATCCGCCGGCTCGGAGCGCTTCAGATACTTCAACTCGATCAGGTAGCCGCGCCGCAGGTGCGGGTAGCGGGCGACCAACGGCTCCAGCGCGATGTCGGCGTGTCCCTTGCCCATCTCCGCCTCGGAGCGGAGCACGTAGTAGCCGGTCACGCTCAGGTAGGCGGCAAGAAATCCCTGGATCACCTTCTCCCCCGCGATGTAGTCGCGGATGCCCGTCTGCCGCGCGATCGCCTCGCTGAGGAACTCCAGCACCGGCCCCCACTCGCCCCGGTTGGCCATCGCCATCATCAACTGCTCGAATCGGAACAGGTTGACCGAAAACAATTCCACGTCGCGGTAGGCGTCGCGCAGGAAGCCGTACATCAGCCGCTTCACGGTCTGGTTCGGGATCGCCAGCCGGGGAACGCCGTCGACCACGTCGCGGATGCTCAGCAACCCGAAGTAGTGCAGCAGGGACAGGAAGTTCTCTGGCTTGGTGAGGTCCTTCAGCGGAAAGCCCGGCTGGATGTCGGTGTCCACCTGCTCGTCACCGATGACGTTCCGAAGCAGGTCGAAGTTGCCGTTGAGTTGCCGGCCGGCCACCAGCAGGTGGCGCAGCTTGCCGTAGTCGATGCGCACGTTGGTGTCGATCAGGTACTTCGGCACGCGCCGATTGGGGATCGACTGATCCAGGTAGTAGAGCACCATGTCGGTGTTGTACAGATCGGTGTCGGCTTCCTCGGCGAAGCGGTAGCCGTTGTACCACTGGCCCATGATGCCCATGGCGGTAGCGACCTCCTGGTTGAACACGCCCCGGTCCCGGTAGGTCTCCACCAGGTGACGCACCTCCTGCATGGTGAAGCCGACCATCTCGTTGAAGTCCGGGTGCAGGCTGATGTTCTTGCCGATGTTGAAGCCGCTGGTGACGTCGTCCATGGTCACCGGCGAGACGCCGATGATGAACAGGCGCTCCACGCCGCCGCCGCTGCGGGCCGTGGCGGCTTTCAGGGTGGCGAAGAAGTTGCGGTAGAAGCCGCCGCCGTGGGTGAAGTCGTGGTACGCCTCCGCGCCGTGGTGCGCGAGCACCGTGTTGGCGAAGTTGTCGTACTCGTCGATCAGCACGTACAGCGGAATGTCGTGGTCGCCGGCGTAGCGAAACAGCCCGGCAAGCTTGGTGGCGATGGACGCCGGCGCGAGGATGTCACGCAACGCCGCTTCCGGAAACAGGTCGGGGTGGCGCCGCAGAGCGCCCCGGAGCTCGATGTGGCAGTAGGTCTCGAACTCCCGCTCCAGGGTCTCCAGCCTGTCGTCGACCGCCGAGAAGTCGAACCGCAGCACCACGTAGCGGCTCTGTTCGCCGGTCGGGTGCTGCCCGATGTCGGTGCCGGCGAATGTGGCCTCGAACCGGCCGGCCCAGAAGCGGTCGTAGTAGTTCTCCAGTAGGGACACCCACAGCGACTTGCCGAACCGCCTCGGGCGGATCAGGAACACGTAGCGCTCCTCCTCCAGCCGGCGCAGGAAGCGGGACTTGTCGACGTACAGCCACCGGTTGCGGCGGATGCGCTGGAAGTCGGACTCGCCGTAGGGGATGCGTGGGTGGGCGGTCAGCATGGTCACGGACGCAGCCTCGGGCACCTTCGACTCTATCGCTTCGCCACCGCCCCGGCAAGGCGTGGCGGCCACGGCGGTCGGCGGTGCTGCTCAGCCGCGCAGAGTCGCTTCGCTCTCCTTGATCACCATGGCGTCCGGCGCCGCCGTTGAGCCCTCTGTCAGATGCCGGTTTGCCTGGCGCTCGTACCCAGGCGACCACCGCCACCCCGCAGCCGCGGGTCGAGCAGATCCCGCACCGCGTCGCCGAACATGTTGAGGCAGTACACGACGATCGTCAGGCACAGCCCCGGTAACAGCGCCAGCCGCGGCGCCACCTCCATGTACTTGCGCCCCTCTCTGCTGAGCATGGCTCCCCAGCTCGGGATCTCCAGCGGCAGACCGAATCCCAGGAAACTCAAGCTGGCCTCGGCAATGATGACGCCCCCGATGTTGATGGAGAAGACGATGATGACGACCGGTATGATATTGGGCAGCACATGGCCGAGCAGGATGTGGCGCGTGGGCGTGCCCACCGCCTGGGCTGCCAGAAAATAGTCATTCTCCTTGATGCCCATAACGGCACCTCGGACGACTCTGGAGCCGCCGATGCCTCCGGCGATCCCCAAGACCAGGATGATCTGCGGCAAACCCTGCCCCACCACAGACATGATCGTCAGCAAGATCAGCAGCCCCGGAAAGGCCATCCAGGCATCGACAAAGCGCTGCACCGCCAAGTCCAGTTTCCCGCCAAAGTAGCCGGACGGTGCGCCTATCAGCACGGCCACCACGACATTGACCGTAGTCGCTGCCAGGCCGACGAAGAGCGAAATTCGGGCACCGTAGATCAGACGGCTCAGCAGGTCCCGCCCCAGATGATCGGTGCCCAGGAGATAGCGGCTCGATGAGCTGGTCAGCCGGTCTGCCAAGTGGACTTCAGCCGGCTCATACGGCGCCACTACACCGGCAAAAATGCTGACGAAAACCAGTAACAGTACGACCACTCCCCCGAACGTGCCCAGCGGCTGCTCCTTCACCAGCCTGCGCAGCAACAGGCCCGGGAAAAACTGTCTCCTGGTCGGGTCCATGCTAGCGATACCGAATCCGGGGATCCAAATAGGAATAGATGATATCGATCAACAGGTTGAACGTGAGCACGGCAGTGCCAAAAAACAGGTTGATGCCGGAGACTACCGGGTAATCTCTCTCCGTGAGGGCGATCAGCATCAGGCGTCCCAGCCCCGGAAGGTTGAAGATGTTCTCCATGATTACGGCGCCGCCTACTACGATAGGTAGCTGCAGGCCGACCAGGGTCACGACCGGAATGAGGGCGTTCTTGACGGCGTGCCTCACCACGACGACACGCTCCCTGAGACCCTTGGACCAGGCGGTGCGGATATAGTCCTGGCGGAGCACTTCCAGCATCATGGTGCGGGTCATGCGCATGGTGGCCGCAGACAAGGCCGTCCCCAGTATCAGGCTGGGAATGATGAAGATGCCGAGATTTCCCAGCGGGTCTTCGACAAGAGGGACATACTCCATCGGCGGCGACCAGCCCCACCAGATGGCCGGGAAGATTATCACCATCAGCGCCAGCCAGAAGTTGGGGGTTGCCAAGCCGATGACGGCGAACGAACGCCCCACGTAGTCGGCGGCGGTATTGCGGCGCATCGCCGAGTAGATGCCGACCGGCACTGCTATCAGCAAGCCCATGACGATGGACAGAACGCCAAGCTCGATAGTCAGCGGTAATCTGTCCCAAATAGCCGCCTCCACCGACCAGTCGCCCAAAAGTGAATTGCCAAGGGTGCCGCGCAGCAGGATACCTCCCAACCAGCGCCCATACTGCACGTACACGGGCTGGTCCAATCCCAACATCCGCTCGACAGCTGCACGGTCTATATTCGCGCCCGCGCCTTGAGCTTCTATCCTACCCGCCATCGCATCTATTACATCACCCGGGATGAAACGGACCGACAGGAAGACCAGGATGGTCAAAATCAACAGCGTAGGGATGAGGAGCAATAGTCTCCTGATGACGTAGGCTCTCATTTCGGATGACTGCTCATCGTTCGACTGGACGCCACAGCTTGTTCGGAAAAAAAAGTCCCTCTCCCCGCGGGGCGGTGAGAGGGACCAACGCGCTAGATCGTGCTCAAAAACCCATTTCTTTCTTCAAATCCTGGTCAATCCAGAGGCGGGCGAAAATGGCATACCATTGCAAACCCCCCAGGCCACCTTCCGAGTTGTACCCTTTGACCCACGGCTGGGTCACATTAAATTGTGGAACCTCAGGACCGGGAACACCCCAGACACTCTTCTTGAAGTACATATCCATCTCCAGAATCGGCTCCCTCTGCTCCTCAAAGGTGGTAGCGGCCTTGGCTCTCTCGAACAACGCGTTAAAGACCGGGTCGTCGGATTTAGCTGGGTTATATTGAAATGCCGGAGTAAATCTCAACATCGCATCGTATGAATCAGACAACGCACCGAACGCGTAGTGGACTAACCCCTGTTCCCTTTCAGGATCTGCCCACCATGCGTTCCATGCTGCATCAGCTGGCCGAGGATCGAGCCTCACATCGACGCCAATCTCACTCCAGTAGGCTGCGACCGCTTCTACCCAGCCAACATCCTCGGTGTCACGGAATTTTGCGTCGGTCTTGAATCGAATGCCGTCGGCGCCGCGCGGATAGCCCGCTTCATCAAGCAGCTTCTCGGCCCCCTCGGGGTTATAGCTATAGGCATCCTTGACCTCCTGAGGCCACTCGTCAAACGGGACGTGGAAACCTGGCATCCCTATTTGCCCCCTGGGCGTGGTATCTCCATAACCCTTGAAGTAGGTATTGTTAATGGTTTCGTGGTCCAGTGCCATGTTCATGGCCTTTCGCACCCGGATGTCGTCAAAGGGCGGCTCACTCACGTTGAAAATAAAACCATTATCCGCCCGTTCCGAATACTCGTTCAGCACCAGCTCGGGATTGGTTCTCTTGAGACTCTCTGCCACATCGATAGATTTTATCATGGTGCCGGCGCCGTGGTAACCACTGTAATCAATTTTACGGGAGCGTAGTGCGGCCAGACGGGTTGCTTCCTCCGCCATGAACAGGACCCTGAACTCGTCGACGTACGGCAGGCGGTTGTCCGGGAACTTCTCGTCGTAGCCCCAGTAGTCAGGATTCTTGGTATAGGTGATAGAGACGCTTTCGACATAGTCAGTCAGCTCAAACGGTCCGGTGCCGACCAGGTTCCTCCAATTGGAAGCGTCACCGTCTTCCTTGATTACCTCGGGAGGATAGATGACGATAGTATGCCAGTCCAGAATCATGTTCGGGGTACGAAGGTATGGCTCCTTCAGCGTGAAAACTACGGTATATTCGTCGGTGGCCGTTATCGACTCGAATGGCACTGTGCCAAGCTCACCTGCTGTTACGGCAGGTTCGGCTTCACTGAACTCGGTCCCTGTCAACCTATTTCCCAAGAAGCGGTGAAAGGAATGTTCTACATCCTTGGCTGTTAGCTCCCGCCCGTTCACCGGCGGCTTATCATGCCAGTGAACGCCCTGGCGGATGTTGAAGGTATAGGTGAGCCTGTCCGGGGACATATTCCAGCTTTCAGCCAGCGCCCCCTTCAGGGCGAATAGAGGCGCCGGGTAGCCACCCCTAAAATGAAATGCGTCCCTACTTAGTCCCCAGTCCACGATGCCGAGCTTCTCCACGACGGCACTGCTAACTTGAAACGGCGACCACGCCAAATAAGTGTCAAAAACCTTCTGATCTCTGCCAGCGGCCTGGGTCAATGTCCCGCCATACTCTGGCGCGGTCACCATCTTGCCGGTCGTCGGATCGAGCACCATCTCCTTTTCCATCGCCGCTGCCGGCTGCTCTTCCGCGGGAGCGGCCGACAGGCCGGTCGCGGCCACAGCGAAGCCAATCAGTACCGCCAGGTACTTCTTGAGTGTTGCGTAGCACATGTATGTGTCTCCTGTTCCTCGAGAGCACGTAATTCAGTGCCGATCCCTCGCCTTGTCTCGAGGCATTCCTGCAGGTCGCAGGTTACGGAAAGCGAGGGCGGCACGTTATCCGGTCTGGGGTGGCAATCCCGTTCCTTCTTGGGTGGCACCCGGTTCCTTCTTGGGTGGCACCCGGTTCCTTCTTGGGTGGCACCCGGTTCCTTCTTGGGTCGCACCCGGTTCCTCCTGTGCGCCGGGTGAACCGCGACCGCTCGGCGGGCGTCGAGACCTGCGTCCGAACGCCCCGCGGGTGGCCGGGACAGCGACGAGAATGGGGAACCGGCAATGTTGCCGGCGGTGGTAGGCACAGTGGCGGTAGCGGCGGTAGTGGCGGTAGTGGCGGTAGCGGCGTAACGGCGAAGGTACGCGCGGGCGCGCGCGGCGCGGCCAGACGGAGCGGTTAAAGATTTATCGTATAATGAGTTGCGGGGGGGTGGGGGCTCGCTGTGGGGGCTACCGTGTCTGCCCATCGCCTTTGCCTTGATGTTCCGACCGTAGCAGAGCTCCGCACTCAAGTCAACTGCTGCGTTGAAAGAGACAGGTCACCTTGAAACGAGCGGCGCGTTCTCGTACTCAGTCTTCCTTGCGTGCTCGGAGCCGGTCGGCCGCCTCGCGCGCGGTGATGATCGGGATGCCGTCCGCACTCCCGATCGCCAGCATATG
Source organism: Spirochaetaceae bacterium (assembly GCA_028821475.1). GTDB lineage: Bacteria > Spirochaetota > Spirochaetia > SZUA-6 > Bin103 > Bin103. The sequence continues at coordinate 19,939 of JAPPGB010000012.1, read as the reverse complement.
GTCCCGGTCGCCGGACACGACCAGGTCGGCGTCGCCCGCGATCGCGGTGGCGAGTATCGGATTGTCGTCCGGGTCCGCGGACAGGTTCAACTCCGGCAACTCCGCGACCACCATGGCGACCGCTTCCAGGTGGTAGAGGAGATCGTCGGCCTCCTCACGTCGGATGTACGGCTGCAGCCGATCGCGCGCGAGAACTTCCCGCAGTTCGTCTACCTGGAACCGGGACGTGATCAACGTGATGCCCGGGCTTTTGACCGCCGCCAGCACCTGCCCCGGCGATCCTTCTCCGGAGAGCAGGGCGCTCACGAGGATGTTGGTATCAAGGACGGTCCGCACGCGCCTCGGCCACCGCGTGGTCGGCAAGGCTCCGCACAGCTTCATCCGACAGGTGCCGGTTGCGTTCCCAGATCGATTCGACGGTCTCCCAGAAGATCGCCTGGCGCACCGCGCGGTCCACGAACCGGGACAGATCGCCCTTCTTGCCGCCGGTGCGCGCCAGATAGCTCCGCACGCGACGGTTGGTGTCGTCGGAGATAACGAGGTTCCATCGAGTCATCAGCGGTCCTTTGTGTGTAAGTGTTTATGCACTATATCGTCGGCTCAACGCGCGATGCAAGCTTGCCCCCGACCGCATGGTTCGGAAATCGACCAATACCGCGGTTCATGGCTGAATGCCGAATGCCTCGGCGATGAAGGGCCAGACGCGTTCCTTGTAGTAACGGTGGCCGCCGTTGCCGATGTACAGCTCGCAGCGGTCCGGCACGCCGCCCGCCCGGTAGATCTGTGCCAGTTGCTCGAAGGCGGCCCGCGTGTGGGCGACCGGAAAGATCGGGTCGTCGCGGCCGGCGACGGCCAGGAAGGGGCGCGGGGCGATCAGGCCGGCGATGTCGTGCATCTCGCCGAGGCGCAGGATGCCGGGCACGTAGTTGCAGTCGCAGTGGATGATGGAGCCGATGCTGCCGGCGAAGGTGTTGAAGTAGCAGCCGGGCACCGCCACCGAGATGCGGGTGTCGCACGCCGCCGCGAACAGCGACACGGTGCCGCCCCCGGAGTTGCCGGTGATGGCGATGCGGGCAGTTTCCACGCCCTGGTGCGCCACGGCCCAGTCGATCAGCCGCGACATGTCCCACACCCGGTCGCCGATCGGCGTGCGCCCGAGCAGCAGATCGTGCATGAGCTGCAGCCGACAGGAGGACACGGCGCCCTTCTCCTTGTCCGCCGGCGAGCGCGTTTCGCCGAATGCGCGCGTGGTGGGCGCGATCACCAAGTAGCCCTGCTCCACCGCCTGCACGGCGATGTCGCGCTCGCCCTCACTGATCTGCGCCTTTTCCTCGGGGCTGCCGAACAGCCCCACGTACATGTGCGGATGCCCGTGCCCGTGTGGGGTCAGCACCAGCGGCAACTTGGGCGGCGCGCCCTTGGGCCGCAGCAGGTAGCACGGCAGCGGCACCGTCGGCTCGGTACGGACGCGCCACGACTCCCGGACGTAGGAGCCCATGTCGACGCTGTCCAGCAGTTCCGCGTCTGGCGTGAAGGCGGCCAGATCATGCTCGATGTTGGCAAGTCCCAGGACCCGTCTCAGACTCTCTCGGAAGGGAATCTGCCACTGCCGTACGTCCTTCGTCCCGCCTCCACGGAAGCGGAACTCGCCCTCGCACCCTCGGACGAGACTCCCGAAGTGCTCGTCGAAGTCAAAGCCTGCGCCTGGTGTCATCCCAAGACTCAAGCTCGGCAGAGCCTGACTCAAGATCTGCGACGCGCCGTTTGATCTCTGCGGCCCACGCGAAAGCAGCATCCGGGTCTTCCGGGCCGTCGAGACTTGCGAGAAGTTCCCAGACAAGCTTGGACCGACCTTGCAAATCCAGACGAAGAGCATCCGCGAGAACCGTCTCGATGGCCTTCGTCATTCTAATTCCCATACTACGGTTGACACGGTGGCACGACAAGGGCCGGGAATGCATGGGTGTGCGCTCAGCATGGCCGTCGTTTCCGGCCTCATCCCGGCACGGCGTCGGAGAACACCAGCTCCCAGCCGTGGAAGACCACGATGAGGCCGATGAAGCGCACGCCCGGAAACTGCCGCGCCAGACGCTCGTCCGCCAGGTAGCGTACGAGCTGCGCCTGGGCCACGCGCGCTGCGGCCTCCACCGCGGCCTGATCCGCCGGCGCGGCGCGCTTCAGGTACTTCAACTCGATCAGGTAGCCGCGCCGCAGGTGCGGGTAGCGGGCGACCAGCGGCTCCAGCGCGATGTCGGCATGTCCCTTGCCCAGCTCCACCTCGGACCGGAACACATAGTAGCCGGCCACGCTCAGGTAGGCGGCCAGGAAGCCTAACGCCCCGGAACGGGGCGCGAGCACCTTCTCCCCGCCGATGTAATCGCGGATACCCGTCTGCCGCGCGATCGCCTCGGCGAGGAACTCCAGCACCGGCCGCCACTCGCCCCGGTTGGCCATCCCCATCATCAACTGCTCGAACCGGTACCGGTCGACCGAGAACACGCCCACGTCGTCGTAAGCGTCGCGCAGGTAACCGTACATCAGTCGCTTCACCGTCTGGTTCGGGATCGCCAGAGTCGGCATCACGCCCTGCGCGTCGCGGATGCTCAGCAGCCCGAAGTAGTGCAGCAGGGACAGGAAGTTCTCTCGCTTGGTGAGGTCCTTCAGGGGAAAGCTCGGCTGAATGTCGGCGTCCAGTTGCTCGTCGCCGATGACGTTCCGCAGCAGGTCGAAGTTGCCGTTCAATTGCCTGCCGGCCACCAGCAGGTGGCGCAGCTTGCCGTAGTCGATGCGCACGTTGGTGTCGATCAGGTACTTCGGCACGCGCCGATTCGGCATGGAATCTTTCAGGTAGTAGAGCACCATGTCGGTGTTGTACAGATCGGTGTCTGCGTCCTCGGCGAACCGGTAGCCGTTGTACCACTGGCCCATGATGCCCATGGCGGTGTCGACATCCTGGTTGAACACGCCATGGTCCCGGTAGGTTTCCACCAAGTGCCGCACCTCCGCCTCGGTGAAGCCCACCATCTCGTTGAAGTCCGGGTGCAGGCTGACGTTGGTGCCGATGTTGAAGCCGCTGGTCACGTCGTCCATGGTGATCGGCGAGACGCCGATGATGAACAGGCGCTCCACGCCGCCGCCGCTGCGGGCCGTGGCGGCTTTCAGGGTGGCGAAGAAGTTGCGGTAGAAGCCGCCACCGTGGGTGAAGTCGTGGTACGCCTCCGCGCCGTGGAGCGCGAGCACCGTGTTGGCGAAGTTGTCGTACTCGTCGATCAGTACGTACAGGAGGATGCCATGGCGCTTGGTATGCAGGAACAGCTCGTTGAGCTTGGCCGATGCGGAAGGCGGCGCGAGGATGCGTTGCGCCGCCGCGTCGGGAAACAGATCGGGATATCGAACCAGCGTGTCGTGGATCTCCGCCTCGCAATAGGTGTCGAACTCGTGCTCCAGAGTCTCGATCTTGTCGTTGACCGCCGAGAAGTCGAACCGCAGCACCACGTAGCGGCTCTGTTCGCCGGTCGGATTCCGTCCGACGTCAGTGCCGGCGAAGATGGTGGCGAACCGGCTGGCCCAGAAACGGTCGTAGTAGTTCTCCAGCAGGGACACCCAAAGCGACTTGCCGAACCTCCGGGGGCGGATCAGGAAGACGTAGCGCTCCTCCTCCAGCCGCCGCAGGAAGCGGGTCTTGTCGACATAAAGCCACCGGTTCAGACGGATGCGTTGGAAGTCGGACTCGCCGTAGGGGATACGTGGGTGGGCGGTCAGCATGGTCACGGCCGCAGCCTGGGCGCCTTCGACTCTATCGCTTCGCCACCGCCCCGGCAAGGTGCGGCTGCGGCGGTCACGCGGTGCCTGTGACGGGCTGTTACGAAAAAACGGGCGGCCGCCGCACGTTCTCTGGCTGCGAGGGCCATGCAATCGACCTATGGAAATCCGAATGCCAAAGCAGCTCCCTTGCGAGGCGCTGCCCCGGAAATCGAACGAGCACGACCTGTAATCCGGCGGTACGGGCGAGCTTCATCGCCGGCAGACAATCGGTGTCGCCAGTGATCAGAATGATGCGGTCTACGGACCGATTGTTCGCATACGTGGCAATGTCGAGGCCGATGCGCATATCGACACCCTTCTGTTCAAACCGAGGTTTGAAGTCCTCGTCCGATACTGGCCCTGACGAAGGGACGGGGATCCGTTTCGGCTCGAAGCCCCGGAACTTGAGGGTACCGAGACGAACGGCAAATCGAGGCTTGCCAGCGAGGACCTTGAGCCACGTGTCCGATCCCTGGAAGTTGGCGGGCTGGCCGGAGACGGGGAGTTTCGGATGACCTTGGTAGGGTGCACAGTCGTAATAAAGCACGCGAAACAGAATCTCGGCGTCGACCACGCAGGCGTCTGCGATAGCCTCGATGTAGTCTGCGTTGTAGTGCCGGCGGGCCTGCCGGACCAGAACACGAAGATGGCCTCCGTCGACGAAGACTGCTGCCTTCAAATGAGAGACCCCTCACGGTCGGCCCGTGAGGGGTCTCCGGATAGATGCCCGCCTACGGGCGTAGCGGATAACACAAGTCCACTTTACGCACCGAGATGCGGTTCGGTCAACTGGCTGGCCCCGGGGCCCCCGGGGCCGCCGGGGCCGCGACGCGGACCCGCGACACTACGTGCAGGCATGGCGCCGAAGCGAATCTACTGCGCATAGGGGTCGGCGGCGTCGCGGAGGCCGTCGCCGACGAAGTTGAAGGCCAGTACGGTGACCACGATCGCCAGCCCGGGCAGGAACAGCCACGGGGCCAGGGCGACGGCGCGGATGTTCTGCACGCCGGTCAGCAGCACGCCCCAGCTTATCACCGGTTCGCGCAGGCCCAGGCCCAGGAAGCTGAGGCTGGTCTCGGCCAGGATCATCTCCGGCACGCGCAGGGTGAGCACGGCGATCAGGTGGCTGCTGAAAGAAGGCACCATGTGCCGGATGATGATGCGCATCTCGCTCGCGCCCAGGTACTTGGCGGCCTGGGTGAAGTCCTCCTCGCGCAGCGCCAGGAACTTGCCGCGCACGGTGCGCGCCAGCCCGGTCCAGCCGAGCACCGACAGGATGATGGTGATGCCGAAGTACACCTCGACGGTGCCCCAGTCGCGCGGCAGCGCGGCCGACAGGGTGAGCCACAGCGGGATGCGCGGAATCGCCTGCAGCAGCTCGATGATGCGCTGGATCACCATGTCGATGGTGCCGCCGAAGTAGCCGGAGATGCCGCCGAGCAGGATGCCGAGCACCAGGCTCAGGATCACCCCCACGAAGCCGATCGACAGCGACAACCGCGCCCCATACACGGTGCGCGAGAACAGGTCGCGGCCCTGCTCGTCGCCTCCCCACAGCAGGATCAGCGCCTCCCGATCGTCGATGCCGAACAGGTGCAGGTTGGCGCGCCACAGCCCCCAGAAGCGATAGTCGTCGCCGCGTACGAAGAAGCGGATCGGGTGCATCGCTTCGGTGTCGACCACCTGCACGATGCGCAGGCTCTCGGGGTCGCGCGAGGTGGTGTAGTCGTACACGAACGGGCGCAGGTGGAAGCCGCCGTCGGCATCGAAGAAGCGCACCCGCATCGGCGGCGCCATGATGTACTTGATGTTGTAGGTGTCGGTGGCGTAGGGGGCGACGAACTCCACCACGATGGCGATCAGGTAGAGGATCACAAGCACCACCAGGCTGACCACCGCCGCCTTGTGCTGGCCGAACCGCCAGCGCATCAACTGCCACTGCGAGGCGGTCTCCGCGCTGTGCGCCGGCGCCTGCTCGCCGCCGCGCGCGTCCTGAGCGCCGTGGCCGGCCTGGCCGATGTCGGGGGAGGCCATGCGCGCCGCTCCTCGCCCGCCTACACCGTCTGCCGGATGCGTGGATCCAGCACGGCCAGCAGGATATCGGACAGCAGGGTGCCGAACAGCGACAGGACGGTGAGCAGCATCAGGAAGCTGCCGGCCAGGAACATGTCCTGGGTCAGCAGCGCGCCGAGCATCAGCGGCCCGGTGGTGGGCAGGCTGAGCACCACCGACACGATGGCGGCGCCCGAGATCAGCTCCGGCAGCACCCCGCCGATGCTGCTCACGAACGGGTTGATGGCGATGCGCACCGGGTACTTGGCGATCAGCTTCAACTCGGTCAATCCCTTGGCGCGCGCCGCGGTGACGTACGGCTTGGCCAGTTCGTCGAGCAGGTTGGCGCGCAGCACGCGGATCAGGTCGGCGGTGCCGGCCGTGCCCAGCACCACCAGCGGCACCCACAGGTGGCCGATCAGGTCGCCCACCTTGGCCAGGCTCCACGGCGCCCGCTGGTACTCGGCCGAGAACAGGCCGCCCATGTTGAGGTCGAAGTAGACGTAGCCCATCCACATCAGCACCAGCGCCAAGAGGAAGTTGGGCGTCGCCTTGCCGAGGAATCCAAAGAACGTGAACAGGTAGTCGGCGATCGAGTACTGGTTGGTGGCCGAGTAGATGCCGATCGGGAACGCCACCACCCAGGTGAACAGCAGGCTGCCGAACGAGATCACCACCGTCCACATCAGCCGCTCCCAGATCAGCGACGACACCGGCTGCTCCCAATGGAACGAACGTCCGAAGTCGCCGTGCAGAATGATGTTGCCGATCCAGCGGAAGTACTGCTCCACCATCGGGCGGTCCAGGCCGTAGCGCAGCTTGAGCGCCGCGATCACCGCCTCGTCCACCTCCTCGCCGCGCTCCGCCATCGCCATGATCTCGCTGGTCAGGTAGTCGCCCGGCGGAAGCTGGATCAGGATGAACGAGATCACGCTGACCGCCGCCAGCATCGGTATGAACAGCAGCAACCTGCGAATGACGTACGCCCCCACTACCGGCCGCCTCCCATCAACCCACTCCCGCCAGGGTCAGCTCCGCGGCGCGGTGGCAGCGCACGAAGTGCTCATCGGCCTCGGCGGTCAGTTGCGGCGGGCGCTGCGAGCACTCCTCGACCACGTAGTTGCAGCGCGGATGAAAGTAGCAGCCGTCGGGCGGGTCGGCCGGGTTGGCCACCTCGCCGGACAGCACGATCTCCTCGTGCTGGTGGCGCGGGTCGGGCCGCGGCACCGCCGACAGCAGCGCCTCGGTGTAGGGGTGGCGCGGGCCCTGGAACAGGGTCTGCGTGTCGGCCACCTCCACCACCCGGCCCACGTACATCACCGCCACCCGGTCGCAGATGTGCTGCACCACGTTGAGCTGGTGCGCCACGAACAGGTAGGTCAGGTCGAACTGGTCCTGCAAATCCTGCAGCAGGTTGAGGATCTGTGCCTGGATCGACACGTCGAGCGCCGACACCGGTTCGTCGCACACCACGAACTGCGGATTGAGCGCCAACGCGCGGGCAATGCCGATGCGCTGCCGCTGGCCGCCCGAGAAGGCGTGCGGGTAGCGGCTCATGTACTCGGGGCGCAGCCCCACCACCTCCAGCGTAGCCGCCACCCGGTCGGTCCGCTCCTGCCCCTTGACGCCGGCGATGGTCAGCCCCTCGCCGACGATGTCGAGCAGCGTCATGCGCGGGTTCAGGGAGTGGAACGGATCCTGCATGATCATCTGCGCGTGGCGGCGGAACACCTTGAGATCGTTGCGGTCGAGGCCGAACACGTCCACCCAGCCCAGCTCCTGGTCGTTGAACCACACCTCGCCCGCGGTCAGGTCGTGGCCGCGCAGCAGGCAGCGTCCGGTAGTCGACTTGCCGCAGCCGCTCTCGCCCACCAAGCCAAGCGTCTCGCCCTTGCCGATGGTGAAGTCGACCCCGTCCACCGCCTTTACCTGACCGAGGGTGCGTCCGAACAGCCCCTTGTGAATCGGAAAGTGCTTGCGCAGGCCGCTGACCTTCAGCAGCAGGCCGTCCGCCGCGGGCGGGCTGCTCATGGCGCCGCCACCGGTTCGCCCTGCGGCGCATGCAGGTGGCACGACACGCCGCGGTGCGCCGCCTCCGGCAGGAAGCGGTACACCGGCACCTCCTCCTCGCAGCGCCCCGCGATCGACTCCGGGCAGCGCGGGTGGAACGGGCAGCCGCCCGGCAGGCGGAACGGATCGGGCACGATGCCCTCGATCGAGGCCAGCCGTTCCTGCACGTTGCCGCCGAAGCGCGGCACCGAGGCCAGCAGCGCGCGCAGGTAGGGGTGTTTGGGGTCGTGGAACAGGGCGTCAACGTCGGAGTGCTCCACCACCTTGCCCAGGTACATCACCGCGGCGTGGTCGGCCATCTTGGCGATCACGCCCAGGTCGTGGGTAATGAACATGATCGCCATGCCCAGGTCCGCCTGCAGCCGCCTCAGCAGGCGCAGGATCTGCGCCTCGGTGGTCACATCGAGGGCGGTGGTGGGCTCGTCGGCGATCAGCAGGCTCGGGCGCCCCACCAGCGCCATGGCGATAACCGCCCGCTGGCGCATGCCGCCGCTCAGCTCGTGCGGGTAGGAGTCGAAGGTGCGCGCCGGCTCCGAGAAACCGACCCGGCCGAGCATGTCGAGCACCGCCTCCCTCGCCTCCGCCTGACCGCCTTCGCGGTGCAGCAGCGCCATCTCGATGACCTGGTTGCCGACCGTGTGCACCGGGCTCAACGACGCCATCGGCTCCTGGAAGATCATGCCGATCTCGCCGCCGCGCACCTCGCGGATACGCTGCCCCTTGGGCGGCAGGGTGGCAAGGTCCACGGGCTCGCCGCCCTGCTTGCCGTGCAGCAGGATCTCGCCGTCCACGATCTCGCCGGGGACCGGGACGATGCGCAGGATCGACTGCGCGGTCACGCTTTTTCCGCAGCCGCTCTCGCCCACCACGCCAAGGGTGCGGCCGCGGTAGATGGTCAGATCGACGCCGTCCACCGAGCGCACGATACCCTGGCGCAGCCGGAAGTGCGTCTTGAGGTTTTTGACGTCGAGCAGCACCTCGGCTGCCGACGGGTTCATGCGGGCCGCGGGCGAGGGGAGGGGGCGTGCGCGGCGCCCGGCCCCTCCCTCGCCGTCATGCGGGGACTGTACGGCCACTCCGTGACATGGAAGACGATGAACACCGATGCCGAAGCATCGGCCGCCGGCCGGTTTTTGCGGACCAGACTACTGGTCAATCCACAGCATCTCGATGATCCACCAGCCGGTGTCGGTGTCGGGATCGCGGATGTTCATGACGCTGTTGTCGACGGCGCTCACCACCACCGCGTGGCTGATGCTCGGCGGCGAGCCGGTGACCACGTTGTACCAGATGTTCTCGTCGTTGATGCGCACCATCTGCTTGCCGAGCTCGACGTACTCCTCGGTGCCGAGCGCGGTGGCGCGCCACTCGTCGAGAAGCCCGAACAGCTCCTGGATCTGCTCCGGCGGCTCTTCGCCGAGTTCGCCGCCGCTCTCCCACCAGTCATGCCAGGCCATGCCGCCGAGCGCGCAGCAGGTACGCCAGTGCCACGGCGGCACCAGCCGGATCGGGTAGATGGCGTGGCTCACCGACTCCGGCGGCCCGCCGGCGCCCCAGGTGCCGATGTCGAGCTCGTTGGCCAGCAGGCGCTGCGCGTACAGCGCCTGGTCGACCTGCTTGAACTTCACCTCCACGCCCACCTTGGACCAGTAGCGCACGATGAACTCCCACTCGCCGGGGCGGTGCCCCTCCTGGCCGATCTCGGTCTGCAGGATCAGCGGCGCGCCGTCGGGGCGCAGCCGGTGGGTGCGGTCGGCGTTCCACTCCAGGCCCATCTCGTCGAGCAGCTCGTTGGCCAGGTCGACGTCATACTCCAGGTACTTGCGTCCGAACGACTCGTCGTAGAAGCTCCAGTCGGCCGGCGGCGCCGCCTGCCGCGGCTCGGTCAGGCCCAGGTTGAACACCTCGCCGAACTCCACCCGGTTGATGGCGTGCGACATGGCGCGGCGAAAGCGCAGGTCGCCGAAGATCTCGCGCAGCACCGGGTCCTTGCTGGTGTAGTTGTAGGCCCAACTCACGCTGCCGCCCCACAACAGGCCCGGGAACATGCGCACCGTGTAGCCCGCCTTGTCGGCGTTCTCGACCAGCAGCGGGAAGCTCGCCAGGTCGGCCCAGGCGCCGCCCATATTGTACTCGCCGGAGATCGCCTTCGCCTCCAGGATCTCGCGGCTGCCGAGCAGGATCACCTCGTAGTAGTCGACGTAGGGAAGCTGCTGGCCGATCGGGTCCACCTTCCAATAGTAGGGGTTGCGCGGCGACAGGCGGTTGCCCTGCGAGTCCGCCTCGGCCGGCGCGAACGGTCCCAGCATCGGGCGCTCGCCGGCGTACACCGTGCCCCAGCGGTCGTCCTGGCGGGCCAGGAACGCCTCGAACCACTCGCCGAAGCCCTCCGCCTTCGCCTCCGCGGCCGCATCCTCGTTGTAGTCGGCGTGCCAGCGCTCCATGTAGTGCTTCGGGCTCCACGGCGTCAGCCGGTCCATCTGGTCGGCGATCGCCAGGTAGGGCTCGGCGTACTCGAAGCTGAACGTGTAGTCGTCGATGATGTTCACCTTCATCACGTTGCCGCCGGGGGCGAAGTAGTTGGGAATCTTGGCGGTCAGCGACTCGTTGAGCATCACGTCGTTCCACCAGAACTCGACGTCCTCGGTGGTGACCAGTTCGCCGTCCGACCAGCGCACGCCCTCGCGCAGGTGCACGGTCATGGTGGTGAAGTCGTCCGACACCTCCCACGATTCGGCCACGTCCGGGGTGAAGTTGCGGAACGCGATGTCGAAGAACGCCAGCCCCTCACTGCGGAACCCGCCGCCGTCGCCCCACTCGGCGCCGAACGAGTCGCCGTTCGGGTCCAGCCCGGTCACCGTCAGGGTGCCGCCGTACTGCCCGATGGTCTCGCCCGCCTTCTCCAGCGGCTCCAGCACCAGCGGCCGCACCGGCAGCCGCTCGTCGACCGGCGGCAGTTCTCCGTCGGCCACCATCTGCGCCAGCATCGGCGACTCCCGGTACTGCCCGGCGGGCGCCTCCGCAGCCATGGCGCCCTCATCAGAGGCGGCCTGCTCCGATTCGCCGCCCGCGAACGCCGCCGCCGGCAGCAGCAGCGCCGCAATCAAGCCCAGAAAGGCTTTCCTTGTCATATCCCGCTCCTTTCGATGCGTGTTGGATGGGCCGAATCGTCCCACGCGAGCCCGCCTTCCGTCAATCGTGTCAGTCGTCGAAACGATTCAATCGTCGAGGACAATCCAGTCGGATACCGGATCCATGCGTCCGGTGGCGGAGTTTCCCCGGTAGATGCGCCCCACCGGGATGGAGTTGTTCCGGAAGGTCACCGGCACGCCGATCAGGCCGCCGGTGTCCCAATCCTCGATCCCGTCCAGGGTGGCCTTCAGGTTGTCGCCGGTCAGCTCCAGGCCGGCGTCCAGGGTGCGCCCGATCACCTCGGTCACGATCATGCCGGTGAACCACGCCTGCAGAGCGTACGTGGGCACGTATTCCGCCTGCGTGACCTGCGCAATATGCCGCAGGGTCGCGGACTCCTCCTGGTCCCAGTAGTAGCGGTAGGGAAACACGCCCATGTAGCGGTCGGCGAGCGGCCCGAGCTGCCGGATGATCAGCGGCTCCATGGCCCAGAACGTGCCCATGAACATGGCATCGACGCCGGTCTGCGCCGCCTGCACCATCACCTCCGGCCACACCGTTGCGACATAGCCCTGGAAGATCACGTAGTCGGGTTGCGCCCGGCGCAGCTTGAGCACCTCGGGGGCAACGTCGATGCCGGCCGGCTCGGTCTCGATTTCGACGACAATCTCGATGCCGAGTTCGGCGGCCCGCTCCCTGGCGTACGGGATCGGGTCGCGGCCGCCCTCCAGGTTGGTGTGGAACAGCGCCACGCGCGGCGCTGCGCCGTCGGTGCCGCCCTGCTCGGCGATGTACTCAAGCAGCATGCCCACCATCTCGGCGTACGTGGGGCCGGCGAGGAACTGGTAGGGAAACTTGTCCGGATCGGCAAGCGCGGTGGCAAACGATGCGCCGGCCATCAGCACCTGGTAGCGCTCGTTGACCTCCGGCGCCGACAGCAGCGCAAAGTCGGTGGAGTCGCCGTAGTACACCACCACGTCCTCTTCCTCGGCCATGATCCGCTTGAACACCGCCAGCGACTGCTCCGGCGTCGAGCCCGAGTCATGGCTCGCCAGCCGCACCGGACGACCGTTGATGCCGCCGCTGGCATTCAGGTAGCCGAGGTAGGCTTCGATGCCGAGCGTCGCGAGCGCGCCCGCCTGCGCGTAGATGCCGGTCAGCGGTATCGATGCGCCCACCACGATCTCGTGCTCGTCGGCCGCCAGCGGCAGCGCCGCCCCGATCAGTCCGACGGCCAGCACCCCCGCCGCCAGCTTGCGCCCCATGCCCCGCCCGAGTCCTCTGCGTCCACTCTTCATCCGATTGCTCCTTCGCCGCGTTGTCGGCCGATAGTACCACTGACTGGTTACCTCGAACACCATCGGGTGGTAGACTGGCCGAAACGCACTGAGGAGTTTGCATGACCGGGACATTGGAACGGCGCCCCTTCGGGCGTACGGGCGAGACGGTGAGCGTCATCGGGCTCGGTGGCGCGGCTCTCCACAAGCACGGCTATCAGCACGGGGTGGACACGGTCAAACATGCGCTCGACCTGGGGATCAGCTATTTCGATACCTCTCCCTTATACGGAATAGGCGGCCCCGATGGTCGGTGGATCAGCCAGGGTGAATCGCAGCGCATTGTGGGCGAGGGGCTCGACGGGACCACCAAGCCGCATCTGCTGGCGACCAAGATCGGTGCCTGGCAAGCGTACAACCACACCGCGGAAGACTGTCTCGCGGAGGTACGGGACAACCTCCGTGTTCTGCGCCGTGACCGGGTCGACGTGCTCCTGGGCCACGACATGGAGCGGGCAAGAATGTGGAAGCCGGATGCGGAGGACACGGCGCTGGACACCGGCGAGCGGCTCGACTACGAGAGTGCACCGGTGGTGCAAGCCATGCGTGAGGCACGGGCGCTGGGGTTGTGCCGCTACCTGGGTCTCAGCAGCAACCTGTCGGAACCACTGGCCCATGTGTTGCAGCGGGTAAGACTCGACATGTGTCTGTCCGCCAATGAGTATTCGCTTGTGGACCGCCGTTCTCCGCGCGTAATGCTTCCGGTTGTCCGTGAACAGGGCACTGCCTACTTGATTGGCGGAATATTCAGTGTGCCGGGCAAAGGCGTGTTCAACGGAGCTCTGTTCAAGGATGCGCGTCTGCTCGAGCTTGCCCGCGCCACCGGTGTCTCGATTGCGGCGATGAGCGTGCGCTACCTGATGGCGAATCGGGAGATTGCGACCATCCTGGTAGGCGCGTCCACACCCGAGGAGATCGAGGAGAGCGTGGTAGCCGCACAGGCCGGCCCGCTCCCGCCTGACCTCCACCAAACCCTGGAAGCGCTCGCCTCGGCGTGACCCCGCCGACTAATGAGTCTCGTCCAGTCTCTTGTACATCTGATACACGCTGGAGGGGAATGGAGTTGCCCCGTCGGTGACCCAGCGGTGACCCCTGGTGACCCCACGAGTCGTTGACGGCGCGCCGCGCCTATACTATCCTGCCCCAATTGGGGTTTCGACGGATGGTTATGACGCGCCATGACAGTCGGCGCATTGACGGGTTGGCGGTGACGCAACGCGGCGGGTCGCGCTTGACACGGATTTGGGCCGGCCTCTACACTCGTCCGCAAATGGGCACCGACAGTATCCAGCCCGCTACCGACAACCGACAACCGACAACCGACAACCGACAACCTAACCGCGCGGCGGCCAGCCGCTCGGCGCCGGTGCTGACCGCGGCACCATCGATCTGCGCGGCACACAGCCGTGCGTGTGGCAGCGGACCGCGTCGGCCGCAACCTCCACCAGTCTACATCAACCGGCGTTGCCGGGACTCCCGAGAGAGGGGCACATCTGCGCCCGACCGAGGGGGTGCAAAATGATACTCAAAGAGCCGCACGCGCGCGCGGCGTGTGCCGGGGTGAACCCGTTGAGTCACACGCCGCGCGCTTTAGTGAATTTGACTCAGACTGGCCGTCCGCGTTGTTGGGCACGCCCGCGTTGCGGTGCGCGAGAGTAGCCAGGGAGCGGCAATCCGCTCCGCAATACTCTCGAGAACACATTCTATGGAGAAAACCATGAAATATCTCGTAAGCATGAGAATGACCTTCGCGGTTGCGCTGGTCATGATGCTGACCGCGACCGGCCTCTGGGCCGCTGCCGCAGACGAGGAGGAGCCGGCAGCCGCTGCCGACAGAGAGACGGTGTTCGACCCCGCCACCGGCAAGACGTGGACCGCGCCAGAGTATGGCGGGACAATCACGTGGGCACATAAGCGCTTTCCTAAGAGCGCTGACGTGTGGGAGGTTGGTGGCTGGGGGCCTCACTTCGTCAGTGGCGTTAATGAGAAGTTATCCTTCGCCGACTGGGGACTATCCAGGGAAAAGCACTTTGACTTATACATCATTGTGACCCCAGAGATGACGAGAGGGAATCTGGCTGAAAGCTGGTCGCAACCCGACGCCACAACGTTCATTTGGAACATCCGCCAGGGCGTTAACTGGGACAATAAGGCGCCGGTGAACGGTCGGGAGTTCGATGCTCATGACGTCGTATGGAACTATCACCGCTATTTTGGTCTGGGCGATTTCACCGAAGTCGGACCTAGCCCCCAGAGTCGTGGTATTGGTCAGGGTGTAGAGATCGAATCGGCAAGGGCCACCGACAAATGGACGGTTGAGATTAAGCACAAGCCTCTCCCCGGTGTGCTGGGGAAGATGCTCCACAACGTGTTTTTTGTGTACGCGCCCGAGGTAGTCGAGAAAGACGGCGGCGCTGCGGATTGGCGGAACGTGGTCGGCACCGGGCCCTATCGACTGACTGAGCACGTCGAGGGCAGCTCGGCAACCTGGGAGAAGAATCCTAACTACTGGGCCTACGACGAAAAATTCCCGCAGAACCGCCTGCCCTATATTGACACGTTAAGGTCCCTGGTGATACCAGAGGGCTCAGCACGTCTGGCGGCAATGCGCACGGGTAAGATTGATATGCTGAGTAACACCGGCGACGCTTTTATAACGAGTATCGACGATGTAGAGAGCCTCCAGAAGACCAACCCTGAAATCGAGGTGTGGCCCCGTTATAGCTGGATAACGGGCCCTTCCATTTTTAACCAGTCTCTGCCGCTCATGCAGGACGTCAATGTGCGCAAGGCACTGCAGATGTCAGTGGACCGCGAGACAATTTCCGCTACCTTCTTTAAGGGTTGGGCAGATCCAGCACCTTATGGGTTGGTACATCAAGGTTCTAAAGGGTGGGCCTGGGCATATGAAGACTGGCCCGAAGAGGTCAAGGCAGGCTATAGGTATGACCCGGCAGCGGCAGAAGCGTTGCTTGATGCGGCTGGACATCCGCGCGGCTCCGACGGATATAGATTCACGGTCAAGCTAGGCCATTTCGACAGGTACGACCCGGCCTATGCAGAAATCGTCATCGGGTACTTCGACGCCATTGGCGTTAAAGGCGAGCTTGATATTCTGACTGACGCTGAGGTGAGACCTCTCAACGCGGCGGACACGCACGAGTATCACTTAATGAATAATGCATATGGGACTTTGTCCCCCTCCTCATATGTACAGAGAATAGCACGATTTGGTGATGATGATGACTACGCCAAAGCGAATGACCCGCGAATGGATGCCCTGGTTGCCGCCATGCGAAATCCTACCACCCTGGAGGAGTGGCAGAGCTATTATCGACAGGCCGATGAGATCGCTATAAGGGAGCACTGGGGCCTAATTAAATCCAACGCCCCTAAGTTTAGCTTGAGCCAGCCGTGGGTCGAGGGTTATTCCGGTGAATTTGGTATGGGATGGGGTGAACGTAATACCTTCATGGCCCGCCTCTGGATTGATAGTGAGCTAAAGGAATCAATGGGTCATTAGGGGCTTTGAGCAGCCGACAAGACCGCATTCCAACCGGGGACGGACCGGCGGTACCAATTACCCGGTTCGGGTACGTAGTGATGCCGATGACGTGACGCTCGATGTCACGCTGCAACGGGTAACGACCGCTGCAGGCGAAGGGGCTCTCGGTGCATGCCGGATGCCTGACGGGCACACGCCGGGGCGCTGTACCCGGGTAACGCGAGAAGTCGCAGCGGGCATCGAGCCGGTGGTATAACCGGCGGGGTTAGGGGCGTATGCGTGCCAACGCTTGGGCCTCGGCCCCGTCGGGAGGGTCCATCGGGCAAAGTGGGTATGGCCGCCCACCGGGCTCGAGATCCGGGATTCAGGAGTTCTCGCGTAGGTCCCCTAGATTCAGGGTCAAACCCGGAATGACATCCTCCCCAAGCCTTCGGTGAGGCGACCTTTCTGCATTGGGGTTAAGGTTATGCAGACATGGAGGAGTGTGCCATGAGAGCCTATATAATCAGGCGGTTATTGCTGATAATCCCGACCCTGTTTCTATTGAGTATTCTAGTGTTTCTCTCGGTCCGCTTCATCCCCGGCGATGTAATAGACGTAATGGTGGCTGAGATGGACGGATGGCATGCCGCGGGTGCCGATATAGACCGCGAATCTCTTGAGCGTATGCTGGGACTAGACGTGCCTGTCTACGTACAGTATGGACGCTGGATAGGAGTATTGCCTACCCCTGACTGGATTACCAAGGAGTCCCACTTCAACGGTATCCTCCAGGGCACCCTTGGCCAATCACTGATTGGCGGCCAACGCCCGATAGAGGAGCAGATAATACAAAGACTGCCAGTAACGATTCAGCTTGGCGTCATGGCAATCGTAATCGGGCTGGTGATAGCCCTGCCCGTCGGCATCTACTCGGCGATTCGCCAGGATACGGCCGCCGACTACGTGGGGCGCACCGCGGCCGTCATCGGCCTGGCAACGCCTAACTTCTGGCTGGCAATTATGGTAACGCTCTACCCGGCAATCTGGTGGGGCTGGTCGCCATCGGTAGAGTATATCCGTCTTGTCGAAGACCCGCTGGGGAACCTGGGGATGTTCATCATTCCCAGCGTGATTCTGGGGACGGCCATGTCTGCCGCCACCATGCGGCTGACACGCACCATGATGCTGGAGGTGCTCAGGCAGGACTATGTCAGGACAGCCTGGTCCAAGGGTCTCAAGGAAAGGGTAGTTGTTATGAGACACGCCATCAAGAATGCCCTCATCCCGGTGGTTACGTTGATAGGCCTGCAGTTGCCTCTGTTGGTAGGTGGCTCCGTTATCATGGAGAACATATTTAACCTGCCGGGGCTAGGTCGTATGTTTCTGGATTCACTCGAGGCCAGAGACTACCCGGTGATCCAAGGAGTAAATCTGTTTTTCGCCACCGTAGTTATGTTTAGCATTCTACTCATCGACGTGATTTATCCTTATTTGGATCCCAGGGTCCGCTACAGCTAAAGGAAGCATATGAGCGACGCCACAGGGATACGATCAGCAGAAAGTGCGCCAAAGAGACGTTCCCTGCTGGCTGCGTTCCTTAACAGGCTGGTCAAGGAGAAGCCGCTCGGTGCTGCCAGCGGGATTGTCATATTGTTATGGATTTTGATCGCTATCTTTGCCGATGCTCTGACCCCTTACCCACCATTCGAAATGCACCTGGCAGACCGGCTGCAGGGCGCATCCGCCCAGTATCTCCTGGGGACCGACCACATAGGGCGAGACTTCTTGAGCCGCCTGATCATCGGGGCGCGTATTTCGATACTGATCGGTCTGGCAGCGACCGCTCTGAGTACTGTGATCAGTACCCTGATAGGCGGCACTTCAGGATTCCTTGGTGGTAAATTTGACATTGTAGTGCAGAGGGTTGTCGATGCCTGGATAGTGTTCCCGGGACTGCTCCTGTTGCTCACCATAATGTCTATCGTGGGGCGCGGTATACCACAGATAATACTGGTCCTGGGGATATCAGGAGGCATTGGCGGCAGCAGACTGATCCGCAGCGCCGTTATCGCCATCAAGGGGAGTGACAACTTTCTGGCAGCAGAGGCGGTTGGCAACACAAAATGGCGTTCACTCATCCGCCATGTCCTGCCCAATGTTATGCCTGTCGTCATCATCACGTTCTCGATAACCGTGGGAGGCGTAATCCTGAGTATTGCTTCTCTGAGCTTCCTCGGATATGGTCTGCCCCCCACGACTCCTGACTGGGGAGGTCTGCTCAGCCGGGAAGGGCGTCAATACATGGAGCAGGCGCCCTGGCTGGCGGTCTGGCCCGGTCTTTGCTTGACTATTGCCGTTTACTGTCTCAACATGCTCGGCGACGCCATCAGAGACCTGCTCGATCCCCGGCTACGGGGCGGTGAGGGCCGTTATGGCACCACGGGAACACGCAAACGAGGCCTCCTCTCCCGACTGCTCAACCCCTTCTCTTAGCAGAGACGGCCGCATAAGAACACAGAAGCTGCGCTGGTTGATCCCGAATTCAACGCACCACCATTCGAAGCGGGCCCGTAAGGTACGTGGCCGCGAAGGTCATCGAACGTGACCGCCGCCACGCTTCCCACATCGCCACTGCTTGGGGCAATCTGGGAGACGTTCGTGTTCGCCGAGCTGCGCAAGCTGGTCTCGCTGCAGGACGAGCCGGCCACCCTGTGGTTCTACCGCGACCAGCGCGCCCGCGAGATCGACTTCGTCATCGACAGCGGCGGCCGCCTGTCCTTCATTGAGGCGAAGTGGCAGGAGCACCCCCGCAATCACGACGCGCGAACCATCCACGCCGTCTCGCGGGAGCTCGCCGACAGCAACCTGCCATGGACGCCCGGACGCCACCTGGTCATCGGCACCCCCGCGAACCGCTACGACCTCGCCAATAATGTCACGGCGCTCGGTGTCGCCGACCTCGGCCCGGCGTTCGCAGCGCCGCAATGATTCGCGCCGTGCTGACCGATCTCGACGGCGTGGTCCGCCGCTGGCCGGCCACCTAGTTCTCATCGGTCGAAGACGCGCACGGGCTGCCGCGAGGCAGCATGGCCCGAGCGGCGTTCCACGAGACGCTCCTGACCGATGCGATAACCGGTATCGTGACCGACGCCGAGTGGCGTAGGCGGATCGCCGCCCGGCTCGGAACCCAGTTCGGTCCCGCCGCCTCTGCCGCCGCGGTAGCGCAATGGTCGATAAGCGCCGGCGAGGTGCAAACCGGTACGCTGGCTGTGCTCCAGTCTGCGCGTTCCGCCGTCCCGCTCGGCCTGGTCTCCAACGCCACCACCAGGCTCTCCGACGACCTCTCCCGCCTGCGCATCGCCGGCGCGTTCGACTTCATCGTCAACTCCTCGGCCATCGGCTGCCACAAGCCCTCCGCCTGCTTCTACGAGCATGCCCTGCGCCGCTGCGGCTGCTCCCCCGAACAAGTGTTTTTCGTCGACGACCGCCCTGACAACGTCGCCGGCCCAGCCGACTTCGGCTTTCAAGCCCACCTCTTCCGCGACACCAACACCCTGGAGCAAGCCCTGCGCACCGCCGGCGTGATGCCCGAGAGTAGCCCTCAAGGCGGCTGACGAGGCTACGGTAACGAGTCTGGCGCCTGCCGCGGCTGCTGAAGCGCCGCAGTGGCCTGCTACGGTGAGACGCCCGCCAAGGCAGCCGGCGGCTCCCACAACACGTCCAGCGCGGCTTGCAGATCAAGCGGCTCCCCGTACCACTCCGGGGTAGCCGTGTGCGGGCCGATGCTGATGCCGGCCGCCGCCAGGCGCTCATCGGTCGGCGCCAGTGGCGCCCCCTGCCAGTACGCCAGCGACGGCTGCGCCGGCAGCGGCTCCCCGTTCGGGCGCAGGAACCGGAACTGCCCTTCGACCTCCGCCGGAACCACTCGGAAGCCCTCCTCGTGCACCGCTCTGTGGTGGAATCGGCACAGCGAAACTAATGCGGTGCTTTGCATTAGGTTCTTTAATGCGGAGTGCGGGGTAATGCGGAGCGGGTGCGGAGTAACGGCTGATCGGAT
>JAPPGB010000011.1 GCA_028821475.1 Spirochaetaceae bacterium | reverse complement strand
CTCCTTCCTGTCCAATCCTGTCCCTCGAATTGCTCGATCAACGTCCCATCAATTAGCCCGAGCGCTCTTAGCAGGATGCCGAGCGAGTCAGAAAAGAGTTCGTCGCGAGCCTGCCGCCCGACTTTCCCGCCTATGACGCCGAGTGGACCACCCGATACGGCAGCAAGGACCGACTGATATTCGTGTTCTCGGTGGTACTCGATCTCGAAGAGGACTTCGATACACGTGACTACCCCGGCGAAGCGGCGGACGCCGCCACCGCGGATCTGCGCAAACGGCTCGTCGGCACGAAGGTCGATCACTGGGGTGTCTTCGTGGTCACCGTGACCGGTCGCCCCAGACGGTCATCCGATCCACTGAATGTTCGTCCTGAGCGGACGCTCGCGGAGCGCCGAGCGGACGACGACTCCGAGCGTGTCGCTGGTACGGCGGGGTTGGCGGCGATTTCACCGAGGACCAGAAGAGCAGCCAAGAAAGCTCATGCCCGTCCGAGCTTGAGAGGGAGGCAATTGCCCGGTAGGCTGAGGGCCATAAGCTACCCGAGCGTGTACGCGTGGCAGGATGAGCTCAGTGCCGCCGAGTTCCAGGCGGCGCTGGACGCGGCGAAGGAGGATGCCGAGCGGGTCAGGCAGGAGTTCGCCGAGAGCCTGCCGCCCGGCTCTCCGGCATACGACGCCGAGTGGATCACCCGGTACGGCAGCAAGAATCGACTCATCTTCGAGTTCTCGGTGGTGCTCGATCTCGACGGTGACGACTTCGACATACGGGACTACCCCGGCGAAGTGGCAGACGCCGCCACCGCGGACCTGCGCAGACGGCTTGTCGGCACCAAGGTCGATGACTGGGGTGTCTACGTGGTCACCGTGACCGGTCGGCCCAGATCATCATGCAATGATTGATCCCGACGGAGTGATCCGGCACGCGGAGCAGCTTGCAGGCACCGGCAGAAGCCGCCCGACGGACGCGGATCTGAGGCGTGGCGTCAGCGCTGCCTACCGAGCCGTCTGCCATGACCTGACGGGACATGCGGTGAGTCATCTGGTAGCTTCGCCGCAGGGTTGCGCACGGTCGGATTCGGCACGACCGCCAGCGCGGCGAAGCGGTGAGCGGGCACTTGGCGAGAGGCAGCACGCCCGCCGCAGGCGTCGGCATCGAGCTTGAGAGGGAGGCATTTGCCCGGTAGGCTGGGCGCCATGAGCTACCCGAGCGTGTACGCGTGGCAGGATGAGCTCAGTGCCGCCGAGTTCCAGGCGGCGCTGGACGCGGCGAAGCAGGATGCCGAGCGCGTCAGGAAGGAGTTCGTCGAGAGCCTGCCGGCCAGCTCTCCCGCTTACGACGCCGAGTGGACCACCCGGTACGGCAGCAAGGATCGATTGATCTTCGTGTTCTCGGTGGTGCTCGATCTTGACGAGGACTTCGATGTAAGTGATTACCCCTACGAAGCGGCGCGCAGTGCCACTACTGAGCTGCGCAAGCGGCTGATTGGCACCAGGGTCGCCAAATGGGGCGTCGTCGTAGTCAACGTAACCGGTCGGCCCAGATCGTCATGCGATGATTGACCCCGACGGACTACTCCGGCATGCGGAACAGCTTGCAGGCACCGGCAGCGTCCGCCCGACGGACGCGGATCTGAGGCGGGGCATCAGCGCCGCGTACTATGCGGTCTTTCATGACCTGACAGGGCATGCGGCGACTCATCTGGTCGGTTCGTGTCCACAAGACATTCAGAACGAGATCCGACGTTCGTGGTCGCACGGCGAAATCTCACAGCTTGCAGAGTACGTTGTAGACCGAGCGGAAATCCTGCATCACTCCCCCCGTGCCGCGCTGCCACGGCAACTTGAAGGGCTTGGTCCGCTGCTCGACGTGGTCGCGAGCGATTCCACCCTGGTCGACAGCCTGCGGTTGTTCAACTATTTGCAGGAGTTGCGGCACTCGGCCGATTACGATCACGGGGTCGAGTTCGCCACCTGGGACCTTGTCCAAGCATGCGACAGCGCCCGACTTGCACGTAGGAGCCTTCGAGATGCCTCCCCCGCGGCAGGCGAGGCGCTGTTCACGCTGCTCACGGTGCGGCGAGCCGATTTTCGGCAGCGCTGACAGCCGGAGCCGACATGGCGCAGGTAATCCAACCCGCCAACGTGCGGTCCCGGCTTTGGGAGGCGCTTGAGTTGGACCTGGTTGGTCCCGGTGCCGGGCAGCCGCTGGCGGATGAGCGGTTGCCGGGATGGGTGCGGCCGTCCAACTGGTATCTCACGGGTTTTCTGGTTCCACGGGGGGCGCCGGCGGAACAGCGCGCGGATGCCGACGCGGACGATGATTTCGAGCCCGAGGTCGCCGATGAAGGCGGGCTTGGCGATGACTCCACAGAAGACCGCCGAACGGCCAAGAAGGGCTTCTTTCCGTCGTCGATCGGCTTGAGCTTCCTGGTCGCAGAGGGCGTCGACAGGCTGGATGTGATCGTCCGGTGGGGCGACTACCGTTACGCCAAGGACGCAACCCGGGACGACGGAAGGACCGGTGATGTGCCCGATGGCGGCGAGTTATCCGGCAGCACGGAGGGCGCGGCCGACCGCGGCGTTGTGAAGGGCGAGGGAACGGCGTCGACGCGGTGGCAGCGTATGGCCCGTGAAGAACCGGTCCCGGTTACGCTTGGCTCAGAGGGCGCTCCGTACCAGGAACCGGTGCCGGGCTCTGGCGGGCTGGTCCTGCATGTGGTCGCCCGACCGGTGAGCGCTACGACGTTTGCCGGCCGGATTCCGCCGGGCACGAGATCCGTGTCGCTGTTCCTGGTGAACGAGCGACCCCCCGCCGAAGACACAGCCCGCGACAAGGCGTTCGCCTTCCAGGTCGCGCTGGAGGTACGGAGCGCCGTTCCGTTCGTTCCGCGCCCCGATCCGCGGGGGGCTTCCGGCGATGATTCCGACGAACGGGTGGCAGACCTCCACTACGCCGGCACACCCGAGTACGCGGCGGGTCACGGCGTGGCCGCGGACTGGGAGCTGGTAGACGGCGCGTGCCGGCTGCTGCGCACTACCTGGATTCCGATGGCCGAGGTGGAGACCACGCAGACCGAGAAGGTGCCGGGTGTCGAGCTTGCCATGGCGGCGCTCGGCGACCTCTCCGACGGTGGCGCCGCCGAACTTGCGTTGACGCCGCTGGTGACGCGTTACCGCGCCTGGATCGAAGAGCAGGACGCGACGCTCGCCAGACTGACGGACGAACGCCGCGAGGCGGCCGAGGAGCTTGTATTCCACGCCCGGTCCGCCGCGAACCGCATGGAGCGGGGCATCCGCCTTCTGTCTCGGGATGCGGACGCGCTCGACGCCTTCCGCGTCGCCAACCGCGCCGTCGCCGCCGCGCTCTCTCGGCGCCTTGCCCGTGAAGGGGTGACCGAACCGCCCCGATGGCGTGCCTTCCAGCTCGGCTTTCTGTTGCTGAACCTGGCGGGCCTCGCGGAACCCGCGAATCCTGAGCGCGAGTTCGTGGACCTCCTGTTCTTCCCGACCGGCGGTGGCAAGACGGAGGCGTATCTCGGGCTGGCCGCGTTCGCCATGGTGCTGCGGCGGCTGCGCAATCCGGGCGACGGCGGCCGGGGTGGAGCCGGGGTCAGCGTGATCATGCGCTACACGCTGCGGCTGCTCACCCTCGACCAGCTCGGACGTGCATCCGGCCTGGTGTGTGCGCTGGAGCTGGAGCGGCGCAAGGACACCGGCCGGTATGGCGAGTGGCCGTTCGAGATCGGCCTTTGGGTAGGCAAGGCGGGCACTCCCAACCGGCTCGGCGAACGAGGCGACAGCCGGTCGGACTCTGCACGGAGCAAGGTCAGCCAGTACAAGAACAACCCGCAAGGCAAGCCGGCTCCCATTCCGCTGGAAAGTTGTCCCTGGTGCGGGGAGGACTTCACGCCGGACTCGTTCACACTGCTGCCGGACGCCGATCACCCTGCGGAGTTGCGCATCGCCTGCGCCAGTTTGGAGTGCGACTTCTCGGGCGACACGCCGTTGCCCATCGTGGCCGTGGACGAGCCGCTCTACCGCCGCCTGCCTGCCTTTCTGGTCGCCACGGTGGACAAGTTCGCCTCGCTGCCGTGGGTGGGCGAGTCCGGTGCGCTCCTCGGCGGCGCCGACCGCCATGACGAGAGCGGATTCTATGGTGCCGCCGAACCGCGCCGGGGCAACCGGTCCGCGATCGTGGGCGGGCTCGACACCTGGGGCTCCGAAACGGACCTTGAACCGATTGACGAGCCGCGCCTGGCCGCCAAGCTGACCTCCATGACGGGCGTGCAGGAGCCACGGCTGTATGCACCGCCGCCGGAGCCGGAGCACTGGCAGGATCGGCAACGGGGAATCGGCGCGTGGCGCTTCCCGGAGTGGTTCGTGGTGCAGGAATCCATCCCCGGCTCGCCGGGACAGGCCGGCTCGCGTTCCCGGCGCATGGTGCGGCGGACCGCGCTCGACCGGGGCAAGTTCGACAAGAGGCCGGTGGTGGCCACGCGATTCGTCCGAGCCTGCTCGCGGGGCGACGTGGACGACATCGACTGGCGCCGGTTTGTCCACGGGCCGGACGACCCATGCCGGCGTCAACTCAGACTGGACGAAAGCGGCACCAGCGGCGACCTGGCGGAGCAGATCGTACGTTGCGAGTGCGGCAAGTCGCGCCGCATGCTGCACTTCCAGACACTGATTGAGCAGGGCCTGCTGCACCTCCTGCCGTCTTCGTGACCATGAAACGGGACAGTCGCGACGCTGTGTCGCTGTTGCGCATGCGGGCGCGGTTGAACCGGTGCGTGCGGGCGTTCTTCGAGGATGCGGGGTTCGTGGAAGTGGAGACGCCGCTGCTGGCGGCGCGGCTGATTCCGGAGCCCTCGATCGGCATCTTCGCCACCGAGCAGCACCATGCGGACGGCTCCGCCCGGAAGTTGTACCTGACGCCGTCGCCGGAGCTGTGGATGAAGCGGCTGGTGGCGGCCGGCATGCCGCGCGTGTACCAATTGGCGCGCTGCTTCCGCAACGTCGAGGAGCAGGGACCGTTCCACCACCGCGAGTTCACGATGCTGGAATGGTACGCCACCGACGAGGACTACCACGATGCGCTGGCGCGCATGGAGCGGCTGTTGGCCGCGCTGCGCGCCGAGTTGCCGGCGGCGAGCGACGACGGCGGCGGATCCAGATGCGACGAGGGCGACGAAGGCGACGGTGAGGCTGCCGGCGAGCGCCTGCAGCGCGTCACGATGGC
Source organism: Spirochaetaceae bacterium (assembly GCA_028821475.1). Classification (GTDB taxonomy): domain Bacteria; phylum Spirochaetota; class Spirochaetia; order SZUA-6; family Bin103; genus Bin103. The sequence goes on along the minus strand of JAPPGB010000011.1, from coordinate 17,151 downwards.
GCAGTTGTGGCGGGACGAGGTGGGCTGCGATCCGGCGCACGCGTCGGCGGGGGAATTGGCGGCACTTGCGCGGCGGCTCGACATCCCGGCCACCGAGACGGACACCTGGGAGCAGCTCTTCAACCGCATCTTTCTGACCCGCGTCGAGCCGCGTATTGCGAAGCACCACCCGGTGGCGGTGCTCGATTACCCGGCGCGAATCCCCACCCTGGCCGCCACGGTCGGCGACGGCGTGCACGCGCAACGTTGGGAACTGTACCTGGGCGGCGTCGAGGTGGCCAACTGCTTCCAGGAAGAGACCGGCCCGGGGGCGCTCCGCGAGTTGCTGAAAAGCGAGGCGCGGCGCCAGCGCACCGCCCGCGTGGTGCCGCGCCCGGACTTGGCGCTGGCCGAGGCGTTCGGCTCCGTCGCAGCCTGCTCCGGTGTGGCGGTCGGCATCGACCGGCTGTACGCGATCCTGCTCGGGCTACCCGCGATCGCACGGCTCATGGCGTGCGCCGACACCGGCTGAGCGGCTCGCCCCTGGGCCGCGGCGGCCCGCCGCGGCCGGCTGCTTGAAGCGCACAGAAGCGCGCGGTTCTGGTATGCTGGGTGCGGAGACATGGTAAAAGCGGGCGCAGTGGACAAGGGCATGTATCTGCTCGTCAAGGGAACTCCCCACTTGGTGACGGAGCGGGAGTTCGTGAATCCGGGCAAGGGGTCGGCATTCGTGCGGCTGAAGCTGAAGAACATTCGCACCGGACTGGTGGTGCGGCAGGTGAACAAGAGCCAGGAGCAGGTGGAGGACGTGGAGATCGACACCGTGCCGGCCCAGTACCTGTACAGCGACGGCGACGGCTACGTGTTCATGAACGCCGAGACCTACGACCAGTTCACGGTGCCGCTGGACGGCCTGGAGGATCGCCGCTACTACCTGCTCGACGGCGAGACTTACCAGATCGTGGTGTGGGACGAGACGCCGCTGGACATCAAGCTGCCGATCAAGATGGCGCTGGAGGTGACCGACGCGCCGCACGCGGAGCGTGGCGATACCGCCACCGGCGTTACCAAGGTGGCCACCACCGCGACCGACCTGAAGGTGAAGGTGCCGCTGTTCATCAAGGATGGAGACCGCATCGTGGTGAACACCGAAACCGGGGAGTATGTCGAGCGCTCGTCGTAGCGCGCACGAACCGCCGGAGCACGACGCGCCCTGGCTGCGCGACTACCTGCACAAGTCGGTCTCGTTCAGGTTCGCCGGCCACACGCTCCAGTTCGCACTCTCCCAATCGCTGTTCAGCAGCTTCGATGTCGATACCGGCTCGCGGCTGTTGCTCACCAGCGTGGCGCAGCAATTGGCCGAAGAACCCGAAGAGCGCGGCCGTCTGCGCTCGATCCTCGACTTGGGTTGCGGTACCGGCGTGCTCGGCGTGGCGCTGGCCAAGCACTACGCCGCCGACCTGACGGCGCGCGATCGCGACGCGCTGGCGCTCGCGGTTTCCGCCCACAACGCCGCCCGCAACGGCGTCGCCTGCCGCACCGCCGGCGGCGTGGACACACGCAACCTGGACGGCAGCCGCGAAGGTGGGCCATTCCGACTGGTGGTGTCCAACCTGCCCGCCAAGGCGGGCGCGCCGGTGCTCGCGCACATGATCGCCGAGGCCGCACGGGTCACCGGCGGCGGCGGTCGCATCGCCCTGGTGGTGGTGAGCAACCTCGCCGCACAGACCCGCCGGCAACTCGCCGAGGTGGCCGAGTTGATCCATGAGCGCGAAGGCCACCGCCACACCGTATTCCATGCCCGCCCGCGTACTGACCGCGCCATCGCCTCGGCCGCGCCGGGCGCCCCGTGCGGTGCGCTGCCGGCACCCTACCGGCGCCGCCGCGCCGAGATGACCCTGGCCGGAACGTCCTACCCTCTCGAAACCGCCTACGGCCTTCCCGACTTCGACCGGCCGAGCCACTTGAGCGAGCTGGCCGCGACAACCATGCAACGCCGCCTGCTCGCGACCCGTGCCACGGGAGCGGGAGCGGGAGCGGGAGCGGGAGCGGAAAGGATTCTGACATGGAACACGGGGCAGGGCCACCTGCCGGTTTGGCTGGCTCACGCCCTCGCCGCCGCGCCGACCGGAAACGCCGGACGCTGCCGACACTTCACGCTGGTGAGCCGCGATGCGCTGCAACTCCTCGCCACGCGAGCCAACCTGTGCCGCCACGGGATTCCCGAGGACGCGGTCGCCATCTACCACCAGGTGGCGCTGCACCAAGCAGCCGGTAATCATGACTTGGCGCTGCTGCACCCCGACGACGACTTGCCGGCGACCGCTCGCGACGGCCTATTCTCAGCGGTGGTGCCGCTGGTGAGCCCCGGCGGGAACGTCGTGCTGTACGGCGGCGCGCCCGACATCGCGCCCCTGCTCGGGCGCCGCCGGCCGTTTACGCTGGTTCGCGAGGCCCGGCGCCGCGCGCTGCGCGTTGCCATCCTCGGGGCACCGAACGACGTTACCTGAGGCGGACCAAGCGTCAGCACTCCTGTTCGCTGAGAAACTGGTGGACCGGCCACGCCCGGATTGCTGATCCGCTCGCGGATGTCGTCGGTGGTCACTCCGCCTGATCGCTCCCTTCTGGAGGGAACTGGTCGGCGGCTTGGGCGGCCCAGGGGCTGTCGGGGAAGCGCTCCTGGAGCTGGGTCACGAAGCGGGCGGCGGCCGCGTCGTCGCCGGCGGCGCGCCATGCCTCGGCGCCGCGCAGCCATGCTTCGCCGGCTACTTCTTCGTTGTCCGCGAAACGGATGGCGGTGGCGCCGTACTCCTCGCCGGCGGCGGCGGGGTCGCCGGAGGCGGCCAGGGAGCGCGCCGCGCCGAGCGCGCCGCGGCTTGCCACCTCGGTTTCGTCGGCCAGCGCCAACCCGCGGTAGAGACTGATCGCGCGCGGCCAGTCGTCGGCGGCCTCGTAGGTGCGGCCGAGCAGCAGGTAGGCGGCGATGCGCGCGTCGTCGCTGCCCTCCTCCACCACTTCCAGCAGGACCGGCTCCGCAGCGCCGGGGTCGGCGGCGATCAGCGCCTCGCCGTACGCCAGGCGGGCCGCATCGGCCGCGGCCGACGTCGCCTCGACCGAACCCTGCGCCCCGGTGGCGCGGCGGTAGTAGCCGCGCGCCATGTCCGCTCCGGCGGCGGCCACCACGGCACGGAAGCGCTCCGAGACCTGCTCGACGCGCGCCCCGGCCGGGTGGTGGTTCAGGTAGTGCCACGCCTGCTCCGCCATGGCGGGGATGTCGTCCAGCTCCGCAAGCACCTGCAGGACCGAGTAGCGCGCCAGTTCCGCCACCGGGGGTCCGGCTTCCGTGTCGCCCGCGCCGGCGGCGACGATTGCTTTCTCGTACGCCACGATCGCAGTGCGCAACTCGCCGCGCATGCGCAACGCATCGGCGAGCTGCAGGCGCCCGATGGCAGCCAGGCGGTGTCCGGGCTGCCCGTCCGCCAGGCGCTCCAGCCACGCCTCGGCCGCGCGCAGGTCGCCTCCGGCAAGCTGCAGCCGGGCCAGCTCGAACTGGATCGCCGGGCGCAGCGCATCGCCCGGCGGAACCGCCTCCAGCGCGGTCAGAAACTCCTCCTCGGCGGCACCGCGCTCATTCAAGAGCGCCGACGCCAACCCCGCACGGTACCAGTGCGCACCGCTGTCCCGGTCGGCGGCAAGCTGCCGGAACAGCAGGCGCGCCGCCTCCAGGTCGCCGTCACGAAACAGGGCCAGCGCCTGCCAGGTTCTCGCCAGGGCCGCGGAACCTTCCGCGGCCCCGGCAATGAGCTCTCCTTGCGCTTGGCGCGAACCGTACGCAACCGCCGCCAGCCCGAACGCCGTTGCGGCTTCCGCAGGACGCCCCAGCCGGTACAGGGTGGCCGCCTGCGCGAAGTGGGCGGCGGCCAGCCACGACCCGCTCGCGGCCGCCGTGGCCTCTTCCAGCAACGCCAGCGCCGATTCGTACTCGCCATTGTTGAAGTGGCTCACCGCCAGCGCGTACCCGGCGCGGCGCCGCAGCTCGCGGTCCTCTCCCGCCTCGTCGAGGGCGGCGCGGAAAAACGGCGCCGAGCGGGCGAACTCGCCGCGCCGGGCGTACACCGCCCCGATGCGGTACTGGCTCTCGGCGCGCACTTCCGGCGGCAGCTCGGCGGCGCTCCGCGCCAGCGTCTCCAGCGCCGCGATCTCGTCGCCGCTCTCCAGCAGCGCGATGCCGCGGCGCTGTTCCTCCTCGGCAGTAAGCCGGCGCCGTTCGGCGACCTGGCGCAGCACGCGCAACAGCGCCTGCCAGTCGCCGGCGCGTTCCAGCGCATCCATGAGCAGCGCTTCCACGGCGGCGCGGTGTTCGCTGTCCGGGAACTGGTCCAGGAACTCCTGCAATGCCGCGGCGGCATCGTCGATGCGCTGTTCGCCGGCCAGCAGCACCGCGCGGTTGAACAGCGCCACCTCGGTGAGGCCGGCATCCGGACCGCGCGCCGCCTCCTCGAAGCTGGCAATTGCCTGCAAAGGCGTGCCATTCTCCACCTGGGCGAGCGCCAGGTTGACGTTCAGCACCTGGCGCAGATCGGGCTGTGTGGCACCGGCCAGCCCGCGGTCATAGGCGGCCGCGGCCGCCTGCCAGTCGCCGGCGGCCGCCGCCAGGTCGCCGTGCAGCAGCGCGACGGCCCCGGCAACGGGCGCGGTTCCGGCACCCGCCGAGGCGGTATCCGCCGCGCCTGCCTCGCCGGCGAGTTCGGCCGCCACCTCCTGCGCCCCCGCAAGGTCTTCCCGATCGAGCAGCAGCCGTGCGAGCCGGAACAGCGCGCCCTGCCGGTGCGCGGCGTCGGGGAACAGTTCCAGGTAGCGCCGGTAGTCGGCTGCCGCGGCCTCCAGGTCGTCCTGGAAGTACTTGGCCTCGGCAACGAAGAACAGCACGTCGGCCGCCAGCGGAGACTCGGCGTAGTCGCTCAGAAGGCGGCGGAAACGGTCGCTCGCCGCCGCGTAGCGGCCGTCCGCCAGCAGCAGCATGCCGGCCCGCTCCAGCCACCGGGCCGGAGCGCCCGGTTCGGTGTCCGCCCCGGCCGCTGCCAGCAGCGCATCGTAGACCGCGCGCGCTTCGTCGCGGCGGCCCAACTGCTCCAGCGCCCGCGCCTGCGCCTCGCGCGCCGCGGTCACGTACGGTGGCGCCGCTCCGCCAGGCTGATCGACATGCCGCTGCAGCGCTTCCAGGGCTCGCGCCGCGTCGCCGGCCGCCAGCCGTGCGATGCCGATCCAATACCAGATCTGGCTTGCGTAGGGAGTATCGGAGAAACGGCGCTGGTGGGCGGTGAATCGCTCGGCGGCGTGCCGATAGCCATCAATGGCGGCGTCCGCGGGGCCACTCGCGGCGCCGTAGAACAGGCTCAGCGGTTCCAGGAAAGAAGCCAGCACCGCCTCGCGCGCTCCCGGCGCACTGCGCACCACGTCGCGGAAGTGGCGCGCGGCGACGTCGTACACTCCCGCCTCGAATGCCGCTACGCCTTGATTGTACAGGTCGACCGGAGCGACCTGCGCCACGGCAACGCTGGTGGCCGCCAAACCGACAATCGCGGCACACAGCACACGGAGCGGCGTGGCGCGGCCGCGACGCCGCCCGGCAGCCACTACTGCTTGCTGCTACCCACCAGCTCGGCCGGCCTGCTCTCGGGGCGGTCAGCGGCGCTGCCGCCGTTGCCGCGCTTGCGGCGGAACAGCAGCTTGCCGTCGCGCATGTAGCCGACCACCGTGCTGCCCGGGAGAAACCGGCCCTTGAGGATGTCGAGCGACAGCGGATCCTCGATGTCCTTCTGCAGCACGCGGCGCAACGGACGCGCGCCGTACCTCGGATCGTAGCCCTTCTCCATCAGGTACTCGCGCGCTTCCTTGCGCATCTCCAGCTCGATGCGCTGGTCGCGCAGCCGCTCCTGCACCTCACCAAGTTCCAGCGTCAGAATGCGTTCCAGCTCCTGCTTGCTGAGGGCATGAAACACCACCGACTCGTCGATGCGATTCAGGAACTCGGGGCTGAACAGGCGCTTCATTTCGGCCAGCACCTGGGAGCGGATCTCGGCGAACTGCTTGCCGCCCTGCTCGACCTGGAACCCGAGCGAGGTTTCGGCGCTGATCTCGCGCGCACCGGCGTTCGAGGTCATGATCAACACAGTGTTGCGGAACGACACGGTGTGGCCGAGCTGATCCTGCAACTGTCCCTCTTCGAGCACCTGCAGCAGCAGGTTGAACACGTCCGGATGCGCCTTCTCGATCTCGTCGAGCAGAATCACGCTGTACGGCCGGCGGCGAATCCGCTCGGTGAGCATGCCGCCCTCCTCGTAGCCGACGTATCCGGGCGGTGCGCCTACCAGGCGCGAGACATTGTGTTTCTCCATGAAGTCCGACATGTCGATACGCACCAGGGCGTCTTCGTTGCCGAACAGGAACTCGGCGAGCGTCTTGGCCACCAGCGTCTTGCCGACGCCGGTCGGACCGAGGAACACGAACGACCCGAGCGGGCGCCGCGGCGACGACAGGCCGGTGCGGGAACGGCGAATGGCGGCCGCGATAACCTGGATCGCCTCGTCCTGCCCCACCACCCGCTTGTGCAGTTCGTCTTCGATGTTCAGGAGGCGTTCCGATTCGGTCTGCACGATGCGCGCCAGCGGGATTCCGGTGATGTCCGAAATCACCTGCTGAATGTCCTCCATGTCCACCAGGCGTTGCTCCGCCTGCATGTCCTTCTGCCAGTCGCGCTCCCGCGCCTCCAGGTCCGACTTCAACTGGCGTACCTGGTCGCGCACCGCGGCCGCCTTCTCGTAGTTCTGGCTGTTGACCAGGTTGCTCTTCTCGAGGGTGAGCCGCTCGATCTTCTCATCCAGGCTGGTCAGCGTCCTGGGACGGACGCTGTTGTCGATGCGCTTGCGCGCGCCCGCCTCGTCGAGCAGATCGATCGCCTTGTCCGGCAGGTGGCGGTCGCTGATGTAGCGCTGCGACAGGTGCACGGCCGACTCCAGCGCCTCGTACGTGTACACCACCTGGTGGTGCTCGGCGTAGCGGTCCTTGATGCCCTTGAGGATCTCGACCGTGTCGTCGACCTCCGGCTCTTCCACGAACACCGGCTGGAAGCGGCGCTCCAGGGCGGCATCGCGTTCGATGTACTTGCGGTACTCATTCAGCGTGGTGGCGCCGATGCACTGCAATTCGCCGCGCGACAGCGCCGGCTTGAGCATGTTGGAGGCGTCGATTGCGCCCTCCGCCCCGCCGGCGCCGATGATGGTGTGCAGCTCGTCGATGAACAGCACCACGTTGCCGGCGCCGGTGATCTCCTTCATCACCCGCTTCAGCCGCTCCTCGAACTCGCCGCGATACTTGGTGCCGGCGACCAGCGAGGCGAGGTCGAGCGTCAATACGCGCCGGCCGTGCAACACGTCGGGCGCGGTCCCGTTCACCACGCGCTGCGCGAGCCCTTCGACGATGGCGGTCTTGCCCACCCCCGGCTCGCCGATCAGCACCGGGTTGTTCTTGGTGCGGCGCGCCAGGATCTGTATGACGCGCTGAATCTCGCGCGTACGCCCGATGACCGGGTCCAGCTTGTTTTCGCGAGCGAGCGTGGTGAGGTCGCGGCTGAACTCGTCCAGGGTCGGGGTCGGCTTGCGGCCGGAACTCTGGCCGCGGCGCCGTTGGCCGCTGCCGCTGCCGCTCGTGCTGCGCGGCTGCACGTCGCCGAGGCCGTTGATGCGGATGATCGCCTCGCGCAGCATGTTCGCGGTAACGTTGAACTTCTCCAGGTAGCGCAGCACCACCCCCTCCCGCTCGCGCGCTGCCGCCAGCAGAAAGTGCTCGGTGCCGATGTACTCGTGGCCCATGCTCGATGCTTCCTCGGCCGAGGTTTCCAGCATTTTTCGCGCCCGCTTGGAGGCGGGCACGTCGCCGAGAATGAGACCGCCGGTGCCCTTCGGCACGGTACGCTCTATCTCCATCTGCATCTCGGCAACATTGACCTTGACGCGCTGCAACGCCTTGACCGCCACCCCTTCGCCATCCTTGAGCAGGGCGAGGATGACGTGCTCCGGCAACGACTGCTCGGAGTGAAACCGCTTCGCCTCTTCCTGGGCGAGGATGGTCAGGACCTTGTGAGCCCGTTGCGTCAGCCCCCTAAACATGGTCCGATCCCACGCATTCCCCACGCTGTGCGGCGGGAATGCCGTAGTGCCGTTTCCGTCCGTGCTGCCCGCGAATCTGTGCTCTCACTGATACGGCTCCTTCGAATGGTGCTGTCGCTTCCCGCAATCCGGGGCGCCTTTCCCGCCCCCCCGAATTCACCAGGACGCGGCGCTACCCGAGCAGCAGTATACCTGACGCGCTGAACGCTACAGCCGAAGTATACCACAAATGCGACCGCCGACCGCACGTCGTCCGGACGCACCGTCGGTCGGCAGGACGGGACTGCCGATCCGACCTGCCCTCGTTATAGTCTAAGCCGGAGCGCCGATCAAGCACGCGCAATTCCGGCTGCTCCGATTCAATGATCGGCATCGATGGCCGGCGTGCCGCGCAGCAGTTCGAGCGGCAGACGAGCGGCAGCGCGCGCAGCGGGCAGCGCTGCCGCGAGGCCGGCAAGTGCGATGGTGGCACCCGCCACCACCACCACCGGCCCCGGCTCGACGGTGATCGGAATCTGTTCCAGGTAGAATCCGCGATCGAAGAAGCGTACCGCCGCCGGAGCCTCCGACGCCGGCGCCAGGAGCCCGGCGAACGCGGTGCGCAGCGCACTCGCCGCTGCCTCCAGGCCGGTAACCACCTGGTTGATGTTGAGCGCGGCGGCCAGCCCCGCCCCGATGCCGACGGCGGCGCCGAGCGCGCCGGCCAGCACACCGCTCGCGGTGAGCGTCCAGAATACCACCTCCGGCGGCAGGCCCTGACTCTTGAGGAACGCCATCTCGCGGCGCCGCGCCAGGGCGATGGTCATCGTGGCCGAGGACACGTTGACGCCGGCCACCGCGACAATCAGGGCCATGATGAGCAGCAGCAGGGCGCGGCTGGTGGCGAACGACTCGTAGTTGGCCCGCTCAAGTTCACGCCACGTGAAGATGGCGTAGCCGGGGCCGGCCAACGACGCGGTCCGCTCGATCACCGGGCGCAGGTCGGCAAACGGATCGGCAATCTTCACCCCCACCAGGTCGCGGCTGCCGCCGGGCGGCAACAGCACCTCGGCGGTGGCGTGCGAGACGAACACCCACAGCTTGTCCAGCTCCTGGTAGCCGGAGGTGACGATGCCGCGCACCTGCAGCGGCGTGAGCTTCGGGATCAGCAGCGCCCGGCCGGTGCCGGCGCCGCGGTCGATGGCGGTGACCAGGAGCAGCCGGTCGCCGACCTGCGCGTCGAGCCGGCGCGCCACGTCGCGCGACACGACGATGCCGGCACCGCTCAGATCGAACGCGCCGGAGGCCACCGCCAAGTACTGCCGCAACCCCGGATCGCGTTCCCAGAGTTGCTCTGCCAGCGCGCGCACGGTAACCACGTGGCGCCGGCCGCCGGCCGCGGCGAGCGCGGTCCCGTGGCGCTCGCGGCTGGCCAGTGCCCCCTCGCCGAGGCCCTGCTGCAGGCGCGCCGCCACCTCGTCCAGCAACCGCGCGCGCACCCGCTGGTGCGCCTCCAGGCCGGGCGGCAGGCGCACCTGCAGGTGATAGCTGCCCACCTCCAGGAAACGGCGCGTAATGCCCTCGATGAGCCCGTCGGAAACTTCCATCACCACCAGCAACGGCACCAGGCTCAGACCGATCCCGACCGCCGCGCCGGTCAGGTAGGCACTGCCGCCGGCCGCTCCGCCGGCGCCGCGCCGGCGCGCCAGGATGCGCCACGCGAACAGGGGAATCAGCCGCCAGCTCGAGCGGGCGCGGGCGCCGCGCAGCGCCGTCACGGCACCCGTCGCAACACGCCCCCGGCGAGCCGATACACCGCATCGGCGCGCGCCGCAAGGGCGGCGTCGTGGGTCACCAGCACCAGGGTGGTCGCGTGCCGGCGCACCAGGTCGAACAAAAGGTCGGCGACCAGGAGGGAATTGCGCTCGTCCAGGTTGCCGGTCGGCTCGTCCGCCAGCACCAGACCCGGCTCGCCCACCACGGCCCGTGCCACCGCCACCCGCTGCCGTTCGCCCCCGGACAGTTCGTCCGGAAGGTGCGCGGCGCGGCTGCTCAACCCGACCGCGTCCAACAGTTTGCGCGCCCGCCGGCGGGCGGCGGCACGCCGCTGGCCGCGGATCAGAGCCGGGATCAGCAGGTTGTCCAGCACGTTGAAGTCGCGCAGCAGATGGTGGAACTGGAACACCATGCCGAGGGTGCGGCGGTAGCGCGCCAGCTCGGGCTCGTCGAGGGCGCCCAGGTCGACGCCCCCGACGTGCAACCGGCCGGGCCGGAAGTGGTCGAGACCGGCGATGACGTTGAGCAGCGTGCTCTTGCCGGAGCCGCTGTCGCCGGTAATGGCAGCGCTGGCGCCCGGATCCACCGCCAGGTCCACTCCGCGCAGCACCGGCAGCGGTCCGGCGGGACTCCGGTAGTGCTTGTGGATGCCGGCCGCCCGCACCGCTACCGCCATTGCCGCTCCCGCTTCCGCATCCGGCGCACGCAGGTCACTCCGCGCGCAGCGCCGCGGCGGCCGCCACGCGCGCCGCGCGCGCCGCCGCCAGCAGCCCCGACGCCGCCGGAGCGGCCGCCGCAAAGCCCGCTACCAGCAGCACCTCGGAGGCGATCAGGCGGCTCGGCACTTCGAGCAGGTAGAACGTCTGCGGCGAAAACAGCTCGATCGGCGCCGCGCGAGCGGCGCCGCTGCCCGGCAGCAGGGCGGCCACCGCGAGCGCGGAATTGGCTACCGTTTCCAGCAGTCCGAATACCCCGTCCAGGTTGAACGCCATCAGCAACCCCAGCGCGGTGCCCACGGCGGCGCCCAGGATTCCAAGCAGCGCTCCTTCCCAGATGAATACCGCACGCACCGCCCACGGCGGCGCCCCCATGGCGCGCAGCAATCCGATTTCCATGCCGCGTTCCAGCACCCGCCGGCGCAGCCCCTGCAGCACGTTGTAGGCGACTACCAGGAACACCAGTCCCAGGATCGCGGTCAGGAGCAGCTTCTCGACGCGCAGAGCGGCGAACAGTGCGCGGTTGAACACCCGCCACGACTCCACCCGCGCGTCCGGATCCACCGCCGCCAGCGCCGCGTCCAGCGCCGTCTGCGCGGCGGCGTCCCGGAACCGGTTGGCCAGCTTGACTCCGTACACGAACGGCGTCGCGGGCGCGGCGGCGAGCAGCGTGGACGGTCCCACGAACGCCCACCCCAGGTCGTACTCGTACAGGCCGCTGCGAAAGATGCCCGTTACGACCAGCTCGATGCGGCGCGGCTGCAGGCTCGCCGCGCCGCCCGCGGATTCGTCCAGGGTGACCACCGACACCGTGTCGCCGGCCCTTGCGCCGAGCCAGGCCGCCAACTCCGCGCCGAGCACCGCGCTGCCGGGCTCGCTTACGGCGAACTCGCCGGCCACCACGCGCACGCTGCGGGCGAACCCGGCGTCGATCCGCCGCACGTCGGGCGGCACCACGCGCAACGTGAGGCCGCGCGATCCGCCCGGCCCGGCACCGTCCGAGGCGCTGATCAACGCCGGCAGCTCGGCAAACGGAACGGCCGCCGAGACGCCGGCGACGCCGGCCAGCCGGGCGGCAAACGCGGCCCGGTCGGCGGCGGCCGAACGGGCGCCCGGCGACTGCTCGCCGGGCGCCACGCGCAGGTGGTAGGAACCGATCTCCACGATGTTCTCGATGAACCCGAGCTGGAAACCGTTCATCACCGCCAGCACCACCAGCAGGGTGGCGGTGCCGGCCGCCAGCCCGCCGGCTGCCAGCAGCGCGGCCGCCTGCAGCCCGCCGCGGCCCAGGCCGAGGTGGCGGCTGCCGACGCGGGCCACCAGCCACAGGTGCCGCAACAGCAGTGGCATCAGGAGGTGCCGGGCGCCGCGCCCGGCGCCAGTTCACGGGTGCGCACCACTTCCCCGCCGCGCAGCAGTTCCTCGCGAATCGCCTCGTCACCGCGCCAGGTCACCCGCAGCACGGTATCCCCCTCCGCGTGCACCTCCACCACGCGCTCCTCCGGCGAAGGATAGCTGGTGACCCGTACCAGCCGCCCGCGCCGGCGCACCCGCTCGCGGACCAGCCGTCCATCATCGCCGAACTCGTAGTCGACGGCTTCTCTGCCGGACGCGCCGATCACCTGCAACGACAGCACGCTGCCGTCGGCACGATAACGATACCGGCGTTGCTCGACCAGCCGGGCGCCATCCTCGCCCGCCGCAACGTCGTAAACGTGCTCGGACTCCACCCGCCCGGCGGCGTCCACGGTCGTCTCGGTGCGGGTGGCGGCGGCATGATCGATCCGGGCGCCGGCGCTGCCCTCGCTGATGAGCCGCTCACCCTGCCAGTGTTCGGTGGCCGGCGGCTCGCCGCGCCGAAGTCGAAGAATCACCTCCGCGTCACCCGCCCGGCTGCGTTCCTCGATCAGCTCTCCGCGGAAGAACAGGAAGTCGACGGACGTGCCGGCCGTGGTGCCGGTACCCGCCTCGGCGTCCGCTACCGGCGGACTCGCCGGGGTGTGCGAGAACCTGCGCAGCCGCCCGCTGCTGGTCAGATCGTATTCTTCGGTCGCGGTGAGCACGCCGGCGCCGTCGTAGCGGTCGATGCGGCGCAGCGTGCCGCCGCGGTAGGCCAGCACCGCACGCCGCACCAGGTTGCCGGCGGCCGAGAAGCGCCGCTCCTCGAGCAACCGTCCCGCGGCGTCGTAGCGGCGCTCCGCCACCACCCGGCCCGCCTCCAGCTCGTGCTCCACGCTGCCGTCGCCGTCGGCGCGGCGTCGCCACTCCGCGATCACGGCACCGGCCTGCAACAGGCGGCGGCGCGCCGACAGCCCGGCCGCCTGCGCCTCGCCGGGGGAGTCCACGGCCAGCGCGTACCCGCGGTGGACGGCGGGGTCGCCGTCCAGACGGGCGAGCCTGGTGCCGTGTGCGTCGGAGTGGTAGTAGTCCACGGCGGCGGCCGGCCACGTGCCGGACACCAGCAGCGCGGCGCAGGCGGCCAGGCCGCGGAACCGCCCGGCGGCGTCCCGCCGGCGCCCCGCCGGCCGCTGCACCCCCGCGGCGATCACTCCCGCCCGACCACGGCGGCGGCGAAGCGCCCGGCATCGAATATCTGCAGGTCCTCCATCCCCTCACCGGTTCCCACCAGCGAGAACGGCAGGCCCAACTGCCGGCTCACCGCGAACGCCGTGCCGCCGCGTGCCGAGGAATCGAACTTGGTGAGCAGGAGCGAGTCCACCCGCACCGCCTCGTGAAACACGCGCGCCTGCTCGACGGCGTTCTGCCCGGTGGTGGCGTCCACGGCAAGCAGGTGGTGCACCGCGCCCCCGGCGCGCTGCTCCGCCACGCGCGCCAGTTTGCGCAACTCGGCGACCAGGTCGCCGCGATTGTGCATGCGCCCGGCGGTATCGACCAGCAACAGCTCGGCACGGCGCGCCTGCGCGCTGGTGATGGCGTCGAACACCACGGCCGCGGCGTCGGCGCCCCGCCCCTGGCGCACCACCGGCAGGCCAAGCCGCTCGCCGTGACGCACCAACTGATCGATGGCGGCGGCGCGGAACGTGTCGGCGGCGGCCAGCATCACGGTATGCGAACGCCGGTAGCGATGTGCCAGCTTGGCGAGCGCCGTGGTCTTGCCGACGCCGTTGACGCCCAGCATCAGCACCACGGTCAACTGCCGGCGGCGCGGCATCACCACCGTGCCGGCGATGGCGTTCTGCAGGATCTCCACCAGCGCAGCCTGCAACTGCTGCCAGTCGCGCGGGCGCTCGGCGCGCACCTCGTCCACGATCTCGGCCGCCAGCCGCGGTCCGAAATCGCCCTCGATGAGGGTGTCCTCCAGGGCGTCGAAGTCGGCCTCCCGCCAGCCCCCCGCGCGCGAGAACCAGTTGCGCAGGCGGCCGCCGAACGTGCCGGATCCGCCACCGGCCCGCATCAGCGCGCCCCCCGGCTGGCGGCGTCGAGATAGTCGCCCAGGGACACCAGGGCGCGTGCCAGCAGCCCGCCGGTCACCGCCGCGGCGGCAATGCCGCCGCCGTACAGCAGGTGGCGGTCGCCGCCGGCGGCCGTGTCCTCGACAGGATTGCCGGCCACGGAAAACAACACCACCGGCGCCGCCAGCGACAGCAAGGCGGTTCCGAAGTGATCGTAGAATCGGTTGCGCATATCCTCCTGCCGTACCGCCAAGTCGTAGCCCGCGGCTTCCAACTCCACCTGGATCGGGCCGGTTTCCCGGCCGCGCAGAACCACTGCCGCGTCGTGGTAGCCGTCGAGCCGCAGCAGCAGGCGCGCCGGCTGCCGCGGGACCGCGATCTGCAGCGGCGTGGTGCCGAGCCACTGCGAATCGAGATACACGCCCGCACCGGCGGGCGTCGTCGCGACCGCCACCCGGCGGGCGGGCGCCGGCGGCAGCGTCACCGCGAGGGTCACGCCGGCGCCGGCCAGCCCGACCTCGCGCTGCACCGATTCATGGCCCGGCGCGGCGGCCCGGACGGTGTAGCGGCCGAGCGTCCGGTAGGGCAGCTCGACGCGGCCGTTGCCGGCAAACTCGCCGTCGACGTACACGGCGCTCTCGGGCGGTGTCGGCTCCACCGTGATGGTTCCCCATGGTTCGCCCACGAGCAGCGTGGCAAGGTGCCGCTGCAAATCCGCGATGGCATCGGCGAGCCCCTCCCGGCGCAGTGCGTCGCGGTAGCTGTCCGCGGTGCCGCCAAGCGCGGGGCTGACAGCCTGCAGCTCGACGAACAGCACTCCCTCCACCTGCTGCAGCCGGCCGGTTACCAGCAGGTCGAGGTCGGCTTCCCGCGCGGCCTGCAACGGCGAAAAGCGCGGCGCCGGCAGCAGGCCGCAGTCCTCGACACCGGCCACCATCACCAGCGGCTTGCGCTCGGCTATCTCCACGTCCTGCCAGGACAGCGCCCGCAGGGCATCCAGGCGGGTGCGCTGCTCGACGACCTGCGCGGCGAGAGACTCGCCGTCGCCGCCGGCCAGTGACGCACTGTCGCGGCGCCGGAGCAAGGCGGCGAGTTCCGCGTACGCGGCACGGCGCGCCGCGGCCAGCACCACGCGCGCCTGGGCGCGCCGCTCGGCGGCATTCAGCGTGTGATGGCGGATCGGCGTCAGGCGTTCGCGCAACAGGCGCGGAATGGTGCTGCTCAGGTAGACGTTCTCCGCCGCCAGGCCCACCCCGCGCAGTTCGCTGAATCCGACGCGCCAATCGGCGCGCGGATCGGCGGGCGGGGTGTCGGCGGCGGACCGGCTCGCTGCCGTCAGCACCAGCACGCCAACCGCGACCGCCGCGGCCGCGCGCCGTCCGGCGCTAGTCCGAACGCGAGCCCGGGCCGCCGTTCGCCGCACCTTGTGATCCGCCTTTCTGTTTCAGATACTCGGTGATGAACGGATCGATGGCGCCGTCCATCACCGCCTGGACGTTGCCCGCCTCGTGCCGGGTGCGGTGGTCCTTGACCATGGTGTAGGGCTGGAATACGTAGGAGCGGATCTGGTTGCCCCAGGAGATGTCGCGCTTGTCGGCCTCCAGGTCGCGGCGCTCGGCGCGTTGCTGCTCCACGTAGTGGTCGTACAGCCGCGAGCGCAGCACCTTCATCGCCGTCGCCCGGTTCTTGTGCTGGCTGCGCTCGTTCTGGCACTGCACCACGATGCCGGTCGGCAGGTGGGTCATGCGCACCGCGCTGTCGGTCTTGTTGACGTGCTGCCCGCCCGCGCCGCTGGAGCGGTAGGTGTCGACGCGCAGATCCTCGGGACGAATCTCCACGTCGATCGAGTCGTCGATGACCGGAGACGCCGCCACGGAGGCGAACGTGGTGTGGCGCCGCTTGCTGGCATCGAACGGCGAGATGCGCACCAGGCGATGGATGCCACTTTCGGCGCGCAGGAAGCCGAACGCGAACTCGCCCGACACTTCCGCGGTCACCGACTTCACTCCGCCCTCGGCCTCCATCAGGTCGATGATCTCAATGGCGAAACGATGCCGCTCGGCCCAGCGGCTGTACATGCGCAGCAGCATCGCCACCCAATCGCACGCCTCGGTACCGCCGGCGCCGGCGTGTACGGTCAGATAGCAGGATGCCGCGTCGTGTTCGCCCGCCATCCACTCCCGCTGCTGCAGTTGGGCGTAGGTACGGCCCAGGTCGACGGCGGTGCCGGCCAGCTCTTCTTCCAACTCGCCCGCTTCTTCCGCCACCGCCAGCTCGTACAGCTCGGCAAGGTCGGCCACCTCCGCGCGCAGCTTCTGCCACGGCTCGAAGCGCCGCTTGAGACTCTTCAGCCGGGTCAGGATGCCCTCCGCGCGTTCGCGGTCCTGCCACAGGTCGGGACGCTCGGTCTCGCGCTCCAGCTCGCGCAGGCGATGCTCTACCCGGTCCCGTTCAAAGATACCCCCAGGATTCGTCGACCGCGCTGCGCAGGTCGGTGATCTGCTGCTCGATTTCGTCCAACAAGTCGTATTTGCCTCGCGAACGATAACATGCCCGATCGAGACCCCGGTATCAAGGGGAGATCGCGGCCGCTCAGGCGCGGCGCGGCGCGGTCCGGTCAGCGGCTCGGCCCCGGGCGCGGCCTCCGGCCACCGGCACCGGGCCGATGATCCACGCGCACAACAGCAGCGTGACCACCGCCCACAGCGCGCGGGCGCGCGGCGCCGGCGGGGCCGACGGTGCGCGCCTCGCTGCCACCAGGCCGTCCTGCGCCGCCAGCAAGGCGGCCACGCTGCCCGGCGCAGCGTCGGCCAGCGCACCGGCCAGCCACGCCTCGGTGAAACGCGCCACCTCCCGCTGCTGAACCGCGATGCGCCCGTCCGCGGTGCGCCGGTAGTCGTCCACGGTGACCCGCTCGCCGGGCGCCGGCAGCCGGTACGGGCGGCCCACCGCGAGTGTCTGCTGATAGGCGAGGTGGGTCACGTAGTCGGCGAGCACCGGCAGGCGCGGCTCGGTGCCCGGGTGGAAGCGCGCCAGTTCGGCCAGGGTAGCGGGCGCGCGGGCGGCCGCCGGATCCGGCCGCGGCACGTGGGCATCGCCGCCGGCCGGCAGCAGCAGCGC
>JAPPGB010000010.1 GCA_028821475.1 Spirochaetaceae bacterium | reverse complement strand
CCCTGGGCGCGGCTCTCGCGGGCCGGATCGGCGCCGGCGGCCGCGGCGAGGCGGCGCTGCTGGTGCTGTCGTCGGACCACGCCATCGAGCCGGAGGCCGCCTTCGCCGCCGACGTGCGCACGGCGCGGGGGCTGGCGCGGCACGGCTGGCTGACCACGTTCGGCATCCGGCCGACGCGGCCGGAGACCGGCTACGGCTACCTGGAACTGGGCGAACGGCTCGGCGGCGGCTATCGGGTGGCCGCGTTCCGGGAGAAGCCGGACCGGGCCAGCGCCGAACGCTTCCTCGCGGCCGGCGGATTCCTGTGGAACGCCGGCATGTTCCTGTTTCCCCTCACGCTGCTCGCCTCCGAGATGCGGCGTCACGCACCGGAGGTCGTGGCGCTGCTCGACATCGAGGCAATCCGCGCCGCGCCCGCCGGCGCCGGCGGTGCACTGGTGGCGCTACCCTCGCCGGAGCTGCGCGCCGCCTATGACCGGGTCCCCGCCATCTCCATAGACTATGCCCTGATGGAACGCAGCGACCGGGTGGCGGCCGTGCCCGCCTCGTTTCGCTGGAGCGACGTGGGAAGCTGGGACGAATTGGCGCGCATCGCGCACGGGGACCAGCCGGTGGCCGCGGCGGAGGCGCGCGGCAACGCCGTGTACAGCGATCTTCCGGTGGCACTGGCCGGCGTCGACGATCTCATCGTGGTGGTGAAGAACGGCGCCGTACTGGTGACCCGCAAGGGCCGTACCCAACTGGTGCGCGACGCGGTGCAGGAGTTGGGCGAGCGGCGCCCCGACCTGTTGTAGGCGGCGCGCCGCGCCCGGTTATCCGACCCAGGACACCTGCTCGATCTCGCCCGCCAGCGCAATGTCCTTGGCGGTCACCCGGTTGCCGGCGTCATGCGTCGCCAGGGTGACGCGCACCCGGTTGTAGACGTTCCACAACTCGGGGTGATGATTCGCCGCCTCCGCGGAAAACGCGATTCTCACCATGAACGAGACCGCTTCGCGGAAATGGGAGAACGTATAGGTCTTGGTGATCGCATCGCCGGCATGCGTCCAGCCGGGCAACTCTGCGAGCGCGTCGCGTACCTGCCGTTCGTTCAACGGTTCAGCCATCGTCTGCTCCTTCCGTCGGCGCCGGGACGAGGCGGGGTTCCTGGCCGTCCACCAGGATACGAACCGCCCGCAGGCGCGGAAAATTGAATAGAATGATGTCGGTCAGCGTGCCAATCCGCTCGCCACCCGAACTCGGTATCGCGGTGGCGCCGAGCAAGGCGTGATGCGACAGATTGACATACGCCACGGCGTCGGCGACGTGGGTGGAAATGACGCGTACGCCGGCCGGCAGGAGATGGTACGTGCGATGATCCGCCGGTCCGAGAATGGTCTCCTCCACCAGTAGACGCAGCGCGGGTTCCGCGCGCGACCGATAGGGGACGTAGCGCACTTCCTGGTGCAGCACGCGAACCTGGCGCTGCTCGCTCTGCGCCGCACCGTGGTACGGCAGCTCGGGGAAGAACAGCACCCGCCGCACGCGCCCGCTGGCCGCGTCCTGCTGCATCAGCGCGCTGTATCCGAGCACCAGCAGCCATGCCACCAGGGCGACCGCCGTTACCAGGTTCCAGTGTTCCCCGCCCCTTCGCCGGTGAGCGGCGCCGGTACCGTCCGGCTGCAGCGACTCGGCCTCCGCCCGGGCGCGGAGCGACCGGGCAGGTTCATCTGGATTCGCTCTCCTCATAGGTGGCCACGAACGCCGCCACCGCACTGTAGATGGCTTCCGCCAGGGTCCGCAAGTATCCCGGGTCGGCCAGCAGCGCGGCCTCCCGCTTGTTGGTCGCGAAACCGAGTTCGACCAGCACGGCCGGCATCTTGGCGTTGCGCACCACGAACCAGGACTCCTCGTGGACGCCGCGGTTGATGCTGCGATCGCCTACGCGGTGCTGGAAGTGGTCGATGATGGTGTGCGCGAGGAGTTGCGAATCGCGGGTGAATTCTTCCTCCTGGACCGAGTTGAGGATCGGAGCCAGTTCCCGCGACTTCGCTGCCGAGCTGTCGGGCAGGATCACGTCGCGCCGGTGATCCTCCGGCAGGTGCCACACCTCGAAGCCGCGCGCCACCTTGTTCAGCGAAGCGTTGGCGTGAATGGAGATGAAGATTACCGGCGCCCCGGTCTCGTTGAGCAGGTTGTTGGCCAGCAGGGTACGCTCTTCCAGGGTCAGATAACGATCGTCGGCGCGGCTCAGCACCACCTTCTTGTCGGGAAAGCCCTCACTGAGCAGCCGGTGCAGCACGATGCTGGTTTCCAGCACAATGTCCTTCTCCAGCATCGTCACCTCGCGCCCATCCATGACGTGGTTGGCGACCGCGCCCGGATCCTTGCCGCCGTGACCCGGGTCGATCAGGATGGCGCCGATCCGGTGCACCGGCGCTCCGGTGCCCTCCTGCAGCACCCGGCGCAGCTCGTCGGCACCCATCGACGGGATTTCTACCGCCCCCGCCCGGCGTACCACGTCGCCGACGAACAGCGGGTCGGTGCCGTCCACCAGCACCCACGGCGTGCCCACCCGCAGTGCCACCCTGCGGTTGCCGGCGGCCAGTACGCCCAACTGGCGCACCGGGTTCCACTCCAGCACCGCGCCCAGCTCCTCGGCAAGCTGCAGCAGATCGACCCCGTCGGCCGCCGCCAGGGTGGCGCCGGACCCTGCCATGACGGCCTGGACAAGGACGACCGCGAGCAGGCGGCGAACCCGCCCGAGCGAACCGACGAACACTCTACCCAGGCGCGAACGAGCCGGCCGGCGGGCGATGCCTGGGCATCGGTTGCCGTCTGCTTCGCTGTCACGGAGTGACCGTACTGACTCATACCGTACAGCCTCACACGGTACAGGCTCACACCGTACAGACACACACTGGGGGGCCATCATGAAAGATTATCGTCCGCTCGCCGCGGTCGCGTGAGTCGGTGGCGGGGCCTCCCCGCGGCGCCGGGTCCTTGTGTGCCGGTGCGGGTGGGCCGTATGCTCTGCGTCAATGAGGAGATGGCCGCAAGGACCGCACGACGGGCGTCCCAATTCCGCGCAGCGCATCGCTGCGGAGCGGCCGCTGCGCACCGCGCCCGGCACCGCGTCCGTCAGCAGTGACCGGCGCCCGCTCACGGTCGGCGAGTTGACCCGCTACGTGCGGCGCCTGCTGGAGGACCGCTTCTTCGATGTCCTGGTCGAGGGGGAGGTGAGCGGCTTCCGTCCGTCGAGCACCGGCCACTACTACTTCAACCTGATCGACCGCGAGGCAACCCTGGGCGTCGCCCTGTTCAAGAACCGCCACCACCTGCTGAGCTTCGTGCCGGCGGACGGCATGCTGGTGCGGATCCGCGGCGCAATCTCGGTGTACGGCAAGCGCGGCAGCTACCAGCTCATCGCCGAGACCATCGAACGCGCCGGAGAAGGCAACCTGCTGGCCATTCTGGAGCGGCGCAAGCGCGCGCTCGCGGCGCAGGGCCTGTTTGCCGAGGATCGCAAGCAGCGGCTCCCCCTGCTGCCGCGGCGCGTGGCCCTGGTGACCTCGCCCACCGGGGCCGCCGTCCGCGACGTGCTGCGCGTGCTCGGCCGCCGCAATGCCGGCGTCGACCTGATCATTCTGCCGACGCCGGTACAGGGACCGGACGCCGCCGCCCGCATTGCAAAGTGCATTCGCGCCGCCGACCGCTGGCAGCTCGGTGACGTGATCATCGTAACTCGCGGCGGCGGCTCGCTGGAGGACCTCCTGCCGTTCTCCGACGCGGCCGTGGTACAGGCCATCGCCGCGGCCGGCACACCGGTCATCTCCGCGGTCGGCCACGAGGTGGACGTGGCGCTGAGCGATCTCGCCGCCGATCACCGTGCCCCCACCCCGTCCGCCGCCGCCGAAGTGGTCGCTGCCTCGCGCGGCGAACTGCATCGACGGGTCGCGGGCCTGCGCAACACAATCGGCCTGGCGATGGAACGGCGCGCGCGACAGCATCGGGCAACCGTGGACCGATTCGCGCCGGAGCAACTGGCGCGCAGCATGCGCCTGCTCACCCACCCGGTACGGCAGCGCCTCGACGAAGCGCGCGGCGAGATCCTCCAGGCGACCAACGCCACGGCCGGCACGTTGCGCCACCGGCTGGAATTGGCCAGCCGCAGCGTGGCCGTGGCCTCGCCGCGTGCGGTGTTGGAGCGCGGCTTCGCACTGGTCACCGCGGTGGCCGACGGCAGTTATGTGACCGCGGCGCGACAGGTGCGCCGTGGCGAACAGGTGCGCGTGCAGTTCCACCGCGGCGCCCTGCACGCCTCGGTAACCGAGACAGAAGCGGAGACGGAACAGGCAACGAATGGCAACCTTTGAAGAACGCCTGCTGCGGCTGGAACAGATCGGCGAAACCTTGCGGCACGGCAACCAGCCGATCGATCAGGCCATGGAACTGTTTGAAGAGGGCGTACAGCTCGCCAGGACGCTCGAGCGCGAACTGGCCAAGATCGACCGCCGCATCGAGATCGTGGTGAGCGAGCCGGACCACGCAGACTCAGCCCCGGTGCTCGCACCGTTCGCCGACGACAGCCCCAGTCCCGGCGGGGCTTCGTAGCGAGCGCTCGCTCATCACGAATGCGTTCACCGGAGTCGGTCGGGCAGCTCGACCAAGTCGCCGACCTCGATTCCGGCGCGCTCCAGTGCGCCCTTGTTCACTTCCAGGGCATAGCGAACCGGATACCGAGACGGGACCGGAGCCTCCGAGTAAGGTACCATGTCGGCCACGTGCACGATCACGCCGCGCGCGTCGATGAACGCGATCGACAGCGGCAGCGGGGTGTCGCGCATCCAGAACGAGACGGTCTGCTCCTCGTCGAACACGAACAGCATCCCCTCGCGCTCACCGAGCTGCTCGCGAAACATCAGTCCCTGCCGGCGCTGCTCGGCAGTGGTAGCCAGTTCGACATCGAACGCCTCCCCGCCCACCGTCAGGCGGACGCGGCCGTCGTCGGACCCGCACCCCACCGCCGAGAGGCCCAGAACACATGCCGCGACGAGCGCTATGGGAATAGATATGCGGACCGAGCGCGCCACCGGCACGGAAGCTGCGGGTGAGGGAGCCGTGCCCCGCGGTGCTACACCCGCTCCACGGTGCGCTTGAAGCGCTTGTAGATGGCGTACAACGGCAGGTCGAGCTTCTTGGTGTCCGACCAGCGGCGCAGCGAGTCGCCACGATCGGAGGCCGCGCGCGATGCGTAGCTGCGCAGCACCTTCTCCTCCCGGCGCAACCGCTTGAAGCGGTACTTCTCCTCGAGCAGCAGCACGAACTGCGCCACCTCGGCGCGCTCCTCTTCCGACAGGGCGGTCATCGCTCCGCCCGGGTCCCCGTCGCCGTCGACGCTCTTCTCGGGATCCAGGATAGCGCGAACCGCCTCCTCGAAGTTGCCGCTCTCGGTGCGGTGCAACTCCCGTTCCACGCGGGCCAGGAACGCGCTCGGCACGAACTTGATCCGATCCACCGAGTTGCGCAGCGCGATGCGCTTCTTCATCGCCGCGTCCGAACCGAGGTCACGCCGCCCCATGAACAGGTAGGTGCCGATCCCGGCGGCGGCGGCAACCAGCAACTCATCGACGATCAGGATCGGATCCGGCACCGCGTACGACAGGATCATGAACGACGCGAAGAAAGCGCCGGCGGACAACAGGAACCGCGGCACGAAGCGCGCGTCGGACAGAAACCGGCGCACGGCGGCCTCAACGGCGCGGTACAGGTCATTGCGAAACGTGGTGAGCAGCGCGACTGGCGGCTCGGCCCCGTAGCGGCCCTCGATCTCCTGCGTCTCGAGCGCCGTGCGCAACTTGTCGGGCGCCTCGAACGGATTGAGGATCAGCGACTGCCCGTCGGTTCGGTAGAGGTGAAAGATGTACTTCGGCTCTTTCTTCCCCATCACACCCATAGTAAAGCGCCGCAACGCAGTCCGGTCAATGCAAATCTCCCCGAGCCCCGCGGACTGCCGCCGTGCCCCTGCCCTACAACCGTGCCGCGGAGCGCAGCGCCCGGCCGGCGAACACCGTAGCCAGGTGACGGCGATAGTCGGCGCCGGCGAACGCGTCGCTGAGCACCTCCGCTCCCTGCGCCGCCGCGGCCGCCGCCGCGTCTATGCTGGCGCCGTTCAGCGGCTGACCGGCGAGCGCGCCCTCGACTCCCGCATCGCGAAACGCCGCATTGGCGACGCCGGTAAACGCCACCCGCACGTCGGTGCACACGCCGGCGTTGGCGGCGACCACCGCCGCACATCCCACCACCGCGAACCGCGACGCCGGGTGCGGAAACTTGGCGTAGCATGCACCGGCACCCGGAGGCTGCGCCGGAATACGTACCTCGGTTATGATCTCGCCCGGCTGCAGGCTGGTCAGAAACAGGTCGACGAAGAAGCTGCCGGCCTCGATCACGCGCTCGCCGTCGGGGCCGCGCACCACGATGTGCGCGCCGCTGGCCAGCACCGCCGCCGGGTAGTCCGCGGCCGGATCGGCGTGCGCCAGCGAACCACCGATGGTGCCCATGTTGCGCACCTGCGGGTCGCCGATCACCGCCGCGGCCTGCGCCAGCAGCGGCGCCTGCCCGGCAACGACGGTAGAAGTCGCCACGTCGTGATGGGTGGTCGCGGCGCCGATAGCCACCCCGCTACCCTGCTGGCGGATGTAGTTCAACTCTTCCAGGTGGCCGATATCGACCAGCGTACCGGGCGCCGCGAGGCGCAGCTTCAGCGACGGTATCAGGCTGTGGCCGCCGGCCAACAGCGCCGCGTCGTCATGCTGCCCAAGCACTGCCAAAGCGTCGTCCACGGAAGCTGCACGGTGGTAATTGAATGCACTGCTCATCAGTTTCTCCTTGCCTTACCCGAAATCCCTACGACCCGGCCTGCTGGATCGCCTGCCACACGTTCTGCGGCGTCAACGGCATCGGCAGGTCGCGCACGCCGAGGTGCCAGAGGGCGTCGACCGCGGCGTTCACCACCGCCGGCGTCGCGCCGATGGTTCCCGCCTCGCCGGCGCCCTTGGCGCCGAGCGGATTGTGTGGACACGGCGTCACCGTCCTGCCCAACTCGAATGAAGGCAGGTCGTCGGCGCGCGGCATCGCGTAGTCCATGTAGGAGCCGTTGACCAACTGGCCGTCGCCGTCGTAGATCGCCCCTTCCAGGAGCGCCTGGCCGATGCCGTGACACACGCCGCCGTGCACCTGCCCCTCGACGATCTGGGGGTTGATGACGTTGCCGACGTCGTCCACCGCCACGAACCGCTGCAGCGTGACCTTGCCGGTGTCCGCGCACACCTCGACGATGCACAGGTGCGCCCCGAACGGGAAGGTGAAGTTGGCCGGATCGTAGAAGCTGGTGAAATCGAGCCCCGGCTCCAGCCCCTCCGGGTAGTTGTGCGGAACGTAGGCCGTCAGCGCCACGTCGCCGAAACCGACCGACTGATCGGTGCCGCGCACCGTCCACTGGCCGCCGGCGTATTCCAGGTCGTCCTCGGAGGCTTCCAGCAGGTGCGCCGCGATCTTGGCACCTTTTTCCTTGACCTTGTCCAGGCTGCGCATGATGGCGCTGCCGCCGACTGCCAGGCTGCGCGACCCGTAGGTACCCATCCCGAACGGCACCTGGTCGGTGTCGCCGTGAATGATGTCGACATCCTCCATCGGGATGCCGAGCTGGTCCGCCACCACCTGCGAAAAGGTGGTCTCGTGGCCCTGGCCGTGGCTGTGGCTGCCGACGAACACGCTCACCTTGCCGGTCGGCTGCACGCGCACCACGGCGCTCTCGAACAGGCCGGCGCGGGCGCCGAGCGAGCCGACCACCGCCGACGGCGCGATGCCGCATGCCTCGATGTAGGTGGAGAACCCGATGCCGAGGTAGCGGCCCTCGGCGCGGGCGGCCGCCTGCTCCTTGCGGAAGTCGTCGTAGCCGACCATCTGCAGCGCCTTCTCCAGCACGCCGCCGTAGTTGCCGCTGTCGTACTGCAGCGCCACCTGGGTCTGGTAGCCGGGCTGTGCGTCGCTGCCGTCGAACGGCGGGATGAAGTTGCGCCGCCTGAGCTCGCCCGGATCGATGCCCAGCTCATGGGCGGCGGTGTCGACCAGCCGCTCCAGCAGGTAGGTCGCCTCGGGCCGCCCGGCGCCGCGCAGCGCGTCCACCGGCACGGTGTTGGTGAACACCGCGGTCACGTCCACGTAGATCGCCGGCGTGGTGTACAGCCCCTGCAGCAGCGTGCCGTACAGGTAGGTCGGCACGCAGGTCGAGAAGGTGGACAGGTAGGCGCCCAGGTTGGCGTGGGTGGTGACCCGCAGCCCGGTGAACGTGCCGTCGGCGTCGAGCCCCAACTCCGCCTTGGTCAGGTGGTCGCGGCCCTGCGCGTCGGAGACGAAACTCTCGCTGCGCTGCGCGGTCCACTTGACCGGCCGGCCGATCTGGCGCGAGCACCAGATCGCCAGCACCTCTTCCGCGTAGTGGAAGATCTTGCTGCCGAAGCCGCCGCCGACGTCGGGCGAAACCACCCGCACCTTGTGCTCCGGCAGGCCGAGCACGAACGCGGTCAGCAGCAGCCGGATCACGTGCGGGTTCTGGCTCGACGTGTACAGCGTGTAGTGGTCGCGCGCGCCGTCGTAGTCGCCGATCGCGCAACGCGGCTCGATGGCGTTCGGCACCAGGCGCTGGTTGGTGATCTCCAGCGTGGTGACGTGCGCCGCCGAATCGAGTGCGGCCGCGACGGCGTCGGCGTCGCCGAGCCCCCAGTCGAACGGCACGTTGCGCGGTACGTCGTCGTGTACCAGCGGCGCACCTTCGCCGGTGGCGGCCAGCATGTCCACCGCCGCCGGCAGGACCCCGTAGTCCACCTCGACCAGCTCGGCGGCATCCTGTGCCTGCTCCCTGGTCTCGGCAATCACGATCGCCACCGGGTCGCCGACGTGGCGCACCTTGCCCACCGCCAGCACCGGATGCGGCGGCTCCTTCATGGTGTCGCCGTTCTTGAAGTCGACCTGCCAGCCGCACGGCAATCCGCCGACGCCGGCGTCGGCAAGATCCTGACCCACGTACGCCGCCACCACCCCGTCCGCGGCCAGCGCCGCCGAGGTGTCGATGCCGTCGATCGAGGCGTGCGCGTGCGGGCTGCGCACGATCGCCGCCCAGGTCATGCCCGGCAGCTTGATGTCGTCGGTGTAGCGTCCCTTGCCGGTCACGAAGCGCCGGTCCTCTACCCGCTTGACCGATTGGCCGATGTAGTTTGCCATGGCCGGACCTCCTAGGCCGCCGAGCCGGCCGCCGCGCGTACCGACTTGACGATGTTTTCATACCCGGTGCAGCGGCAGAAATTGCCCTCCAGGGCGTGCCGAATCTCCGCGTCGCTGGGATCGGGGTTGCGTTCCAGAAGCTGCCGCGCCGCCATGATCATGCCGGGCGTGCAGAACCCGCACTGCAGACCATGCTGCTCGTTGAAGCTCTGTTGCAGGCGATGCAGCTCGCCGCCGGTGGCGAGCCCCTCGATGGTGGTGATCTCTGCACCGTCGGCCTGCACCGCCAGAACGGTGCAGCACTTCACGGCGCGGCCGTTGAAGGCGATCGTACACGCCCCGCAGCCGCTGGTGTCGCAGCCGACGTGGGTACCGGTAAGTCCCAGCACGTCGCGCAGGTAGTCCACCAGCAGCAGCCGCGGCTCGACCTCATGCCGATGGCTGTGGCCGTTGACAGTAACGCTGATCGTTACGCTCATCTATCTCGCTCCTCCTCGTATCCGTGTGGTTGACATGGCCCGCCTCACGCAGACTCCCGCGCGGGCGACTGCCCGATCTCCTGTTCCAATGCCTGAAAAAACTGCTTGGTGAGCAGGCGCCCGACGCCGCTCAGGACCCGTTGGCCCATGCGTACCAGCAGCCCGGTGAGCCTGGCGTCCGCGGTGAAGGTGACCCGGGTGTTGTCCGGACCGGCGCCTGCCGTCGATTGCGCGGCAACGGTGGCCTCGGCGGCTACCGTGCCCGCCTTGCCGGCTATCTCCACCAGCAACCGGAAGCGCTCCGGCGCCACCCGGTCCACCACCCGCAACGTCCCGCTGAAGGTACTGTTGATCGGCCCCATCTTGATGGCGAACCGCGCGCGATAGGAGTCGTCGCCGTCGGCCTCCAGTTCGCTCAGACCCGGCGTGATGCGGGCCAACACGCCGGAGTCGTTCAACAACTCCCAAACGTGCGGCTGACGTGCGGTGAAGGTGTGCTCGCCTTGCAGATGCATCTCGCTGACCTCGCGCCGGATGCTCACTATAGACCGGTGACACCGCCTCCGTCAAAGCCGTCGTGCGCGGAAGTTCTTACCCGGAATCTAACTAATCTCATTTAACCTACGTAATCTCGATTAACTCCCGTGTCCGCCGGACCGCCGCGCCGGTTTCGCGTTGCGCAACGGTGCTACACGCCCAGCGCCTGGTTGATGGGGCGCTGGTAGGTGTCCAGGGTGCCGTCGATCACCTCGCTCAGCGTCACCGGGCGGCCGGCGGTGGAGGACTCGTGACAGGCGAACACCAGCGCCGCCGCGGACAGGCCCACCTCGGCGTCCACCTCCACCGGTGGGCCGCCGTCGGCGGCGTCCAGCAGCTCGGCCATCTCCAGCGCCAGCAGCTTCAGGTCCGCGCCGCCGCCCATGCCGCCGCCGGCGTTCTCGTAGCGCGCCAGCCGCTCGCCGCCGAACAGGCGCGCGGTGCGCTCGTCGAGCGCGAAGTCCGGCACCAGCGCCAGCACCGCGGCGTCCGGCAGCGCGCCGTCGTGGTCGTCGCGGAACACCTGCAGCGGGCGGCCGCTGCGCACGCCGGGCAGGTCGATCTGCCCCTCGCTGCCGAACAGCGTGAAGCGGCGCAGCCGCGGGCCGTGCAACGAGTCGTCGTACAGCCATTGGCCGAGGGCGCCGCCGGCATGCTCCACCGTTGCCATGAGCAGGTCGGGCGCGTCGGCCGGCGCCACTTCCGGATTGCTGTGGGCGTAGTGGTCATGGAACACCTTCAGCGGTGTGTCCCGGTAGATCCGGCGCGGCTCGTTGAGGCGCACCTGGCCGCTCACCCGGGTGGCCGAGCCGGCCAGGTATTGCTGCATGTCCGCGTTGTGCACGCCCGCCTCGAGGATCGGGCCTCCCTCGGTGCGCCGGTAGCGCCACGGCCCGGCGCTGCCGCGGCTGCCGCCGCTGCCGGACAGGTCGACCAGCGAGCGCACCTGCCCGATGGCGCCGGCGCCGACCAGGGCACGCGCCAGCCGGCTGATCGGATCGCGGCGGTAGTTCTCGGCCACCGACAGCACGCGGCCCGCCTGCTCCGCGGCGCGCTGCATCGCGCGGCACGCCGCCACGGTGGGCGCCATCGGCTTCTCGCACAGCAGGTGCATGCCGGCCGCACAGGCCACCCGCGCAATACGATGATGCGCCGACGCGGCGGCGACGATGTCCACCACGTCCAGCTCCGGCACCGCGGCGGCAGCCGCCTCCAGGGACGTGAACGCCAGCGGCCGCCGCCCCAGGAGCTGCTCCGCTTCGGCGGCGACGAATTCGGCGCGCTCCCGCTCGGGGTCGACCACCGCGGCGAGCTCGGCGCGCCCCGGTTCCGCCGCGCCGAGCACCCGGTAGCTGCGCAGGTGGCGTCGCCCCATGCCTCCACAGCCGGCAAGGACCATCCGGTGTAGTTGCGCCATCACTCCTCCCCGGTGCGGCTGCCGGCCGGCCGGCGGCCGGAACGCCGCACTCCGGTCGATCCTACCGCGAATGCCGGTTGCGGCGAACCCGGCGGTTCGTCGCCGCCCGCGGCTGCCCGTCAAAGCGTCAGGCAGCGACGCGCAACGCGCCGGCTGCGGTATGTTCGGCACGTGGCCGCGCTGCCCGACCTGCGCCTGGCGGTGGACCGGATCCTCCCGGGGCGACCGGACAGCGGACGGCGTTCGGTGCGCCGCTGCTGGGCGCCACGGCCCGGCGTGACCGGGTCGGCCGCTGCCGCCGGCATCGGTGAGAACGGCCATCCGGCGCTCGACGCAGCGTAGTCGAAGAAGCGCGCCGGCGGCGGCGTTGCTCGCGGCCGCGCCCCGAAGTCGGCGAAGTCGTGAGCGCGGTGGGCGGCACCAGCCCAGCTTGTGTGCCGGTTGTCGATGGCATACCATGAGCTATCCCACTTCAAGGAGGGGACTATGGTAATACGTATTCTGATCGCGGCGTTGATCGCGGTCACGGCCGGTTTCGGCGCCTACGCCGGCAGTGAGGCCGAGGGTGCCGCGGGGGCGGACGCGGGTATGGGGGAACTCGGCCCAGGCCCGCTCGCCGCGGGGGGCCGCTGGGTAACGCTGGCCGCCTACGAGTCGGCAACCGGCAGCCGGATCACGAGCTTCGGCGAGTCACCCATGCTGGCGGCTATGGTGAGCAGCGGCGACTTGCCACCCGTGGAAGAGCGCATGTCACAGGAGCCGCTGGTGATTCAGCCGCTGGAGCGGATCGGCAAGTACACCGACCAGCTCAACGTGACCGCGCGCGCCGACGTGTGGGGGCCGCAATCGTACATGCACCTGGAGGAGCTGTTCATCAGAGCCCGCCCGGACCTGGTGCAGGTGCTCCCGAACGCGGCCAAGGAGCTGGAGCAGAGTGCGGACGCCCGGACCTTCACCGTGCACCTGCGCAAGGGTATGCACTGGTCTGACGGGGCGCCATTCACTGCCGACGACTTCGTGTTCTGGTACGAGGACATGCTGCAGAACGACGACATCATGCCGCGGAAGCCGACCCCATGGAATTCGGGTGGTGAGCTGGTGCGCTTTCGGAAGATCGACGACACCACGGTGCAATTCACGTTCGCGGTCGCGCTGCCTGCCATGCAGTATACGCTGTCCAGTCGCTGGGGAGCCGCGTCGCAGACGTTCCGCGGTCCGTTTCATCCGGCGCACTACCTCAAGCAGTTCCACATCGACCACAACGACAAGGCCGGCGACCTGGCCGCGGAGGCCGGATTCGACGAGTGGTACCAGCTCTTCGCCGCCAAGCGCCAGTACAGTGATGACACCTACGCCCAGGACCTGCCGGTGATCGATGCGTGGTGGGTGGAGTCGGTGACCCTGGAGCGGGTGCTGATGACCCGCAACCCCTACTACTGGAAGATCGACACCGCCGGCAACCAACTCCCCTACCTCGATCACGTTGTAGGCCAGGTGGTGGAGGGCAACGAGCTGGTCGCGGCCAAGGCGATCAGCGGCGAGCAGGATATCGGCGCCGGCATCTACGGCGGCAGCATGACCATCGACAAGTTCCCGGTGTTCATGCAGAACGCCCAGCGCAACAACTATCGCGTCTCGCTGGAGCCGACCGGGCATGACGCATTCGCCACCGAGGTGACGCTGTTGTTCAATCACACCATAGACGATCCGGGGCTGCGTGAGTTGTTCGCGACGGCGAAGTTCAAGCAGGCGCTGTCCCATGCCATCGACCGGGACGAGGTGAATGACCTGGTGTTTGCCGGCGTCGGCACGCCGCGCGGGGCGTCCGTCCAGGCGCAGGCCGGGTATGGCGCGCTGGAATACCAGGACAAGTACACCGAGCACAATCCCGAGCTGGCCATGCAGTTGCTCGACGAGGTAGGGGTGAGGGCGAATGCCGACGGCGTGCGCACGCGTCCCGACGGCTCTCCGCTGGAGCTGATCATCACCATCGCCGGCGCCCGGCGGGCAGCTATCCCGCCGACGGTCGAGCTGATTGTCGATCACTGGTCCAAGGTCGGGATCGCGGCGATCATCGACGATGTCGGTCCGCGCGGAACGATGTGGCAGAAGTTCGGGGCCAACGAGTCGATGATCTCGGCCTGGGGCATCGACGGCAGCGATTTCGCCGCCACGCAGAGCCGCGCCGGCTGGTGGGCCACCGGCCAGTTCTGGGCGCGGCGCTGGCAGCAATGGTACCAGACCGGTGGCGCCGAGGGCGAGGAGCCGATCCCGGCGGCCAAGGAATACATCGACACCTGGCGCGCGATCCCGACCACGCTCGACGAGTCCG
Organism: Spirochaetaceae bacterium; assembly: GCA_028821475.1. Classification (GTDB taxonomy): domain Bacteria; phylum Spirochaetota; class Spirochaetia; order SZUA-6; family Bin103; genus Bin103. The sequence continues at coordinate 8,533 of JAPPGB010000010.1, read as the reverse complement.
AACGCCTGCGGCTCGGCAACATGGCGCTGCAGAACTTGGCCGAGAACCAGTGGCACATGGGCATCGTGGCTCCCGCGCCGGACGTTCGCTTCGCGCGCGAAAACCTGAGGAACGTCGACCTGAACCGGCTGCCCCCGCTGGTGTACGCCTTCAGCGGCGCGTTTCAGTGGTACAAGGAGTAGTACGAGTCATTCCAGCAATTTCAGTCTGTCGTTGACCGGGATTCTCTTTGCGAGAGTCCCGGTCACGGGTAGCGTCCCGGTCACGGCGTTACTTGTAGGGATCCGCGGCGTCCCGCAGCCCGTCGCCGAGGAAGTTGAACATCAGCACCGCGACCACGACGAACAACGCGGGGAACATGAGCCAGGGGTAGAGCACCACGGTCTGGATGTTCTGCGCGTCCTGTAGCAGGGTTCCCCAGCTCACCGCGGGCGGCCGGATCCCGAGTCCCAGAAAGCTCAGCGCCGTCTCGCCGAGTATCATCCTCGGAATGGCCAGCGTGAGATGGACGATGAGGTAGCTCATGAACGACGGCATCAGGTGGGCGGCGATGATGCGCCGCTGCCGGGCGCCGGCAATCCGGGCCGCCATCACGAAATCGGCCTCGCGCAACTCCAGCAGCTTGCCGCGCACTACGCGCGCCAGACCGGTCCAGCCCACGATGGAGAGGATGATCGTCACGCCGAAGTAGATCTGGATCGACCCCCACTCCGGCGGCAGGGCCGCCGCCAGTCCCATCCACACCGGTATCGTCGGCAGCGAAATGAGAAACTCGATGATGCGCTGGATGACGTTGTCGACCATGCCCCCGTAGTAGCCGGAGATTCCGCCGAGTACGAGACCGAGCACGAAGCTCAGCACCACGCCCACCAGTCCTACCGACAGCGACACCCGTGCGGCGTACAGGTTGCGGGTGAACAGGTCACGCCCGAAGCTGTCCGCGCCCAGCAACATGACCGGGCCGCGGTCGGATCCGAAAAGGTGAATGTTGCCGGGGATGAGACCCCACAACCTGTACTCGGCAGCGCGTACGAAAAGACGGATGGGGCGCAGGTCGGTGGTGTCGGGGGTGTACAGCTTTTGCAGCGTCAGCGGGTCGATCGATTGCCGGTTCCCGTATACGAACGGCCCGCGAATCCTGCCCTCGTGCACGAACCGGACACGCTGAGGGGGAGAATACGCGAGTTCCCTGACCCGCTCGGATGGAACGCTCGGGGACAGGAACTCCGGAAACAGACCCCAGAGGTAGAACACGACCAGCACCACGCCGCCGGTCACCGCCAGCCGATGGCGCGTGAACTTGCGCCACATCAACTGCCATTGCGTCGCTACGAAGTACTGTTCGGCGCGCTCGTTCCGAACCGTCTCGGTGGTGGTGCGAGCCTCCCGTTGACTCACGATTGCACGGCCTCGAAGCGGATGCGGGGATCCACCAGTACCAGCAGCAGGTCGGAGATCAGGGTACCGACCACGGTCAGGAAGCTGAGCAGCATGATGGTGCTCCCGGCGAGCAGCATGTCCTGCGACAGGAGCGAGTTGAACACGAGGGGGCCGATGGTGGGCAACCCCAGCACGATGGCGACGATGGTCTCCCCCGATACGATCTCCGGCAGCAGCCATCCGACGGTGCTGAGGATCGGGTTCACGGCCACGCGGACCGGATACTTGAACAGCAGGCGTTGTTCGTCCAGGCCCTTGGCGCGGGCGGTGATGACGTACTGCTTGGCCAGTTCGTCGAGCAGAGACCCGCGCAGCACGCGAATGAGCCCGGCGGTGCCGGCGGTGCCGAGGACGACGATCGGCACGGGCAGGTGCGCCAGCAGGTCGAGCAGCTTCCCGAAGCTCCACGGAGCACCGACATACTCCATGGAAAACAGCCCGCCGATGTTGAGGCCGAAGAGGTAGAAGAACAGCATCATCATCACCAGCGCCAGCAAGAAGTTCGGCGTGGCAAGTCCCACGAAGCCGAACACGGTAAAGCCGTAATCGGCGAACGAGTACTGGTGGGTGGCCGAGTAGATTCCTATCGGCACGGCGACGGCGTACACGAACAGCAGCGTCAACACCGAGATCGTCACGGTCAACGGCAGGCGTTCCTTCAGCAACACCTCCACCGGCTTGGCGTAGATGAACGAGTACCCCATGTCACCGCGCACGATCTTGCCGACCCAGCGCAGGTATTGCAGGTAGATCGGCCGGTCCAGGCCATACTGATGCCGCAGCGCCTCGATCTCCGCCTGGTCCACCTCGGTGCCGCGCGCCTGCAGCCCGGCGATGTAGTCGTCGAGATAATCGCCAGGCGGCAACTGGATGATCACGAAGGCGCACACCGAGACCGCGGCGAGCACGATGACCATCACGCCGATGCGTCGGAGGATATACGGCAACATCTTCGATGTCAGCCTATTCCGGTTACCCGATCCCGGCAATCGCACGCAAAGGCGAACATGCGAGGCATGCCGGCCCGCTCCGAGGCCGCGAGCATCGTGACTGCTGGAGAGGCCGCGACACGCGGCGGGCCGGTTGTGGTATCTTCGGCACATGGCCGCCACCGGCATCATGACCGCGCCGCAAGCCGAGCCGCGTTCCGCCCCGGACGTTCGGCGCCGGCGCCTTACGCGTGCGGACTACTACGCCATGGGGCGAGCGGGCATTCTCGACCATCGCGAGCGCCTGGAACTGATCGATGGAGCGGTGGATCGGCTCCTTCCCGGCCGTGCGGGCGGCGACGACGCAAGGAGAACGGCGCCATGATACGGACCGACCTGGGCCGGCGCATCGAGCTGGTCGCGATGGACGCCCACTTTCACGACATCACGGTGGCGCTGCACCGGGCGGTGGACGCGGACGGCGGCCCGGCGTACGACATCCACAGCTACAGCACACGCGACGGCGCGCGCGCACGGCTGCAGGCCATTGCTACGGCGATGGCCGAGGTGGCCGGCATGGAAGCGGCACCGGGCGCGCCGCTGCGGGTACGGTTCGCCTGCCGCGCGGCGCACGAGCAGGCCACCCGGCGGGCGTTCATCGAGGCGTGCAAGCTGGACCCCGGCGAGCCGCCGGCAGCGCGCCCGTTGGAGGTGTACGACAAGAAGACCGACGCCACCATTTGCGTCCTTCCGGAGGGCGGCGGGCTGTACCGGGCAGCCGCCGACGCCGCCGGCGCCAAGGTGGTGCGCCGGGTGGCCACGGTGGCCGGCGGGCTGGTCAAGCTGGCCGGCATGGAGCCGCTTCCGGCCTCGATCGACCGGGTGCGCTTCGCCTGCGGCCGCGACCACCACGAGTTGGTGGCGATGCTGCTGAAGCTGGCGCTGAACGCGCGCGGCGTGCTGCGCGAACAGGAACTGGCGGCGGCGCGCGGCGTGCTGGCCGCGCCGAGCCAGCAGCGCTGAGCCGGCGACAAGCGAAGAGAGGTTGCCGATGACACAGATGAACGGACGCCAACGCGTGCTGGCCGCGCTCGCCGGGGAGCCGGTGGATCGCACCCCGCTCTGCAATCCCACCTCGGTGGCCACGGTAGAGCTGATGGACCTGGTGGACGCACCATTCCCGGACGCCAACCGCGACGGCGAGCTGATGGCGCGGCTCGCCGCCACCGGCTATACCGAACTCGGCTTCGACACCATCATGCCGGTGTTCACCATCATCCAGGACTCTTCGGCCCTGGGCTGCAAGATCCAGTGGGAGCAGAAGGACAACTGGCCGACGGTGAAGATGAGCGAGCCGATCTGGCAGGACGCCGACGACATCCACATTCCGCCCGACTTCCTCACCCACCCCGATACCGCCTGCGTGATGGAGTCGATCCGGATCCTGAAGCGCGACTACGGCGACGAGGTGGCGATCGTCGGCAAGACCATGGGGCCGTGGTCGCTCGCCTACCACTGCTTCGGCGTGGAGATGTTCCTGCTGCTGTCGCTTGACGACCCCGGCAAGACCAAGCTGATCCTGGACCGCCTCAAGAAGGCTACCGTGGACTTCGGGATCGCGCAGATCGAAGCCGGCGCCGATGCCCTGACGCTGCCCGACCACGCCACCGGCGACCTGGTGAGCGGCGAGTGGTACAGCCGCTACCTGCGCGATCTGCACATGGAGTTCGCCGAGCAGTTGCCGGTGCCGCTGATCATGCACATCTGCGGCAAGACGCTGGACCGCATGCCGGCAATCGCGGAGACCGGCTTCGCGGCCTTTCACTACGACTCCAAGAACAATCCGGCGGAGGCGATGGAACTGGTGCGCGACCGCATCGCCCTGGTCGGCAACATCAACAACCCGGAGACCCTGTTCGCGCGCGGCCCGGAAGAAGTGCGCGCCGAGGTGTTCGAGAACCTCGACGCGGGAGTACCTTTGATCGGACCCGAGTGCGCCATTCCGCTGCAGACCCCACTGGACAACCTGCGCGCGATTCCCGCGGCCGTGCGCGAGTGGCACGATGCACACTCGGGCGGCAACGGCACTGGCCGCGGCTGACAGGACGGATAACCGACAGATGGCAGAGTTGAGCGACGTAAGCAACGAGTTCATCCGCGAGGAAATCGAGCAGTTCATCGAACGCCCCGATGAGCGGCAGCGCATGATCGACATCTTCGCGGCGGTGCGGCCCGAGCTGCAGGAGATGGCGGCCGGGCTGATCGAAGGCGACGACGACGTGGTGGACGAGATCACCCGCGCGCAGCTCGACCGCGGCGTCGAGGCCACCGAGATCATGGACGACGGCCTGATCGCCGGCATGGGCATCGTGGGCATCAAGTTCCGGGAGAACATCATCTTCGTACCCGAAGTGCTGTCCTGCGCGCGCGCCATGAAGGCGGGCATGGCGCACATCGAGCCGATCCTGTCGGCGTCCGGCATCGAGTCGATCGCCCGGGTGATCATGGGCACGGTGAAGGGCGACCTGCACGACATCGGCAAGAACCTGTGCATCATGATGCTGCGCGGCGCCGGCTTCGAGGTGATCGACCTGGGCGTGGACACCTCGCCGGACGAGTTCCTGGACGCGGTCGAGGAATACGACGCGGAGTTGATGGGCATGTCGGCCCTGCTCACCACCACCATGCCCAACATGGGGCGCACCATCGAGGCGTTCATCGACGCCGGCATGCGCGACGACGTGCTGATCATGGTGGGCGGCGCGCCGGTGACCCAGGAGTTCGCCGACGACATGGGTGCCGACGGCTACGGCAAGGACGCGGTCGCGTGCGTGGAGTTGGCCAAGCGCCTGCTGGCGGAGAGCCAGGATGACTGACGGCAAGCCGGTTCTCCTGTCGGGCGGCAACCCGCAGATCGCGAAGGCCGACGGCGACGCGCCCGTGCAGGCCTACATCGTGGCCATGCCGGGGTGGAAGAGCGCCGTCGGGCGCCGGCTCGACGACCTCATCGTGCGCATCGTGCCGGACGTGCGCAAGGCGGTGCGGTGGAACTCGCCGTTCTACGGCGTCGAGGGCCAGGGGTGGTTTGCGAGCTACCACGTCCTGACCCGCTACGTAAGGATGACGTTCCTCAACGGCGCGGCGCTGTATCCCGTGCCGCCCGGCTCCGGAAAGGACCCCGACGGGCGCTGGTTCGACGTATACGAGGGCAAGCTGGACGAAGAGCAGATGGCGGAGTGGATCCGGCAGTCGGCCGCCCTGCCCGGCTGGACCGGGTTCCGGTTGATGAATGAGTGAGCGCTCGCGCGGCCCCGGGGAGGTGGATGCGGCGGCATGGGAGCGGCGGCGCGAACGGCTCGGCACCATACTGTCGGCGATGGCCGATCACGCCATGGTGCAGGCCACCTTTCGCTGCCCGTACAAGAACCGCCACGACGAGTGCACGGCCAGGTTCGGCTGCCGCAACCAGCGCCGGCCGCGCCCCGGCGGCGAGCTCCTGATGTGCGGCGGCGACGACAAGCTGGATTACCGCACCGCGTGGGAATCCGACCCGGCCCCCGACGGCGCACGCTGAACGCCCGGCCCGCGGCATGGGTACGATCACTCACGACAACGAAGTACGCGTACTGAAGCGCGGCCGGACCGTATTCGACTACGCCGACGAATTGGCGGTGCGGGTGGCTACCTCATGCGGCCGCGCCGGCACTTGCCACGAGTGCGTGGTACAGATCGAGGCCGGCATGGCGGCACTGTGCGAGCGCACTGATGCGGAGCGCTTCCTGCGCGACCCGTTTCGCCTCGCCTGCCAGGCCGTGGTGGAGGACGCCGGCACCGACATCGAGTTCGCGCCGCTGCGCCGCCAGCCGCGCGTCCTCACGGCCGGCGTCTCCGCCACGCCGGAGACGAACGGCGCCGCGGCGGTCGACCCTGCGGTGACGCGCCGCGGCGACGCCGTCTACCTGGACGGCACGCGCATCGACCGCTACCACGGGCGCATGCTCGGCCTGGCCGTGGACGTGGGCACCACCACCGTTGCCATGGAGCTGGTCGACCTGGAGAACGGCGAAACGCTGCAGGTCAGTTCGTTCGGCAACCCGCAACTGTTTGCCGGCAGCGACATCATGAACCGCGTCTCCTACGACGGCGGCGAGTTCCGCGGCGAGCTGCAGGCAGCGATCGTGAGCGGCATCAACAGCGCCATCGTGGACCTCGGGCGGGAACTCGGCACCAAGCGGCGGCAGATCTACGAGGTCGCCGTCGCCGGCAACTCCACCATGCGCGACCTGGTATTCGGCGTCGACGTGCAAACGCTCGGTCAGAAACCGTACAAGTCGCAGGTCGAGCACCAGTTCCGGGACGGACAACGGACCACCACGGCGCTGTCCAGCCTGCCGCGCCCGCTCGGCCTGACCATTCATCCACAGGCACGGGTATACGGCCTGCCGCTCATCGCCAGCCACGTCGGCGCCGACACCGCGGCCGACCTGGTGGCGATGGACATGGCGGGACAGAGCGGCCTGGCGATGCTGGTCGACGTGGGCACCAACACCGAGGTAGTAGCCAACCTGGACGGACGCATGATCGCCGCCTCCTGCCCCGCCGGGCCGGCGTTCGAGGGCGGCCTGGTGGGCTACGGCATGCCCGCCTACGAGGGCGCCATCGAGCGGCTGCGCTGGTGCGGCGACGGGTTCCACTACCACACCATCGGCGACGCCGCGCCGGAAGGCATCTGCGGATCCGGCCTGATCGACCTGCTTGCCGAGTTGCGCCGCCACGGCAAGATGACCGCCAAGGGCGTGTTCACCCACGACCGGCGCGCCCGGGAGATCGCCGTGGTGCCGGAGTACGGCATTACCTTCTCACGACTGGACGCCAGCAACCTGGCGCAGGCCAAGGCGGCCAACTACTGCGGACAGCTCATCGTCACCCGCGCCCTCGGCGTGGCGCCGCACGAGGTGGACCGCCTGTACCTGGCCGGCGGCTTCGCCAACTACGTCGACGTGCACAGCGCCATCGACATCGGCTTTCTGGCGCCGGTGGCGGAGGAACGGATCGTCAAGATCGGCAACGCCGCCCTGCGCGGCACCCGGGAGGTGCTGCTGTCGACGTCCAGGCGGCGCGCCCTGGAAGAACTGGTCACCGAAATCGAGCACATCGAGCTGGAAACCGCCTCCGACTTCTTCGAAGTCTTCGTCGACGGCTGCCGCCTCGAACCAATGGGCGCCGCCAACCGCCAATCGCGCCTGGCGTGACCTGGGCTGCCGTTCCTCTCAGTCGGACTTTCGCGCCCAGTCCACTGCATCGGCGATGCCGGCCTCGGTAACGCCGAGATCAGCCAGCTTGGCGCGTGCGCGACCAGCCTTCGGCAGGGCCGCGCCTACTGCGGCCGCGGTGTCCCTCAGTGACTGCCACACCTCGGCCGGCAGAGGGATGCCGTCGCGGGCGCGCTCGGCGCGCGCGCGCCGCTCCGGGTCGCCCGGCGCCAGCACTTCGGCGACGCCCGGGGCCGGGCGCACGGCGCGCAGCGCGTCTGCCAGGCCGGCTACCCCGGCGCGGTAGTCGGCGACGGGACGGAACACGTCCGGCCGCAGCAGCAGCATGCACACCCCCTGGTGGCCGTACACCGGCCCGCCGCGGCCCTCCTCGGCGTAGTCGTCGCCGCCCATCACGATGCGGCTCAGCACCTCGATGAGGGTCATCAGGGCGTAACCCTTGTGGCCGCCGAACGGCAGCAGCGAGCCGCCGCCCGCCACGGCGTCGGCATCGGTGGTGGGGCGGCCCTCGGCGTCGACGGCGAATCCCTCCGGCAGCGGTTCGCCGCGCTCGCGGGCAATGCGCACCCGCGCGTTGGCGCCGGCCGTGGTCGCGAAATCGGCCATGACGCGTCCGTCGGGGGCGGGCGCGGCGTAGGCGAGCGGATTGGTGTTGAATACCGGGTCGCGCCCGCCGAACGGTACGGTGATCGGGCTGCCGACACCGTAGCCGCCGCCGCATACCACGGCGATCGCGCCCCGTTCGGCGGCCAACTCCGGGTAGTGACCGACCCTGCCCAAGTGGTGACACTGTACCATGCCCGCCAGCACCACCGCATGACGGTCGAGGCGCTTCAGCAGGGTCGTCTCATTCTTCCAGATCGTGAAGTAACGGAATGCTCTTAACGCGGT
>JAPPGB010000009.1 GCA_028821475.1 Spirochaetaceae bacterium | reverse complement strand
CCAACTTGTGCACGAGATAGCCAGTAGCTCTCAGTGCGTTAAGGTTAAGCGTGAAACGGCCCTGGCCGGCGCGCTCCGGCGCACCGCCTCGGTCGAGTCACGCCCGCTGGCCCTCCGGCTCGTGCACGACTGTGTGTTCAGGCTCTGTCCGCTATGGCCCACTCGCCGGCGCGCATGACCGGCTCGGTGGAGCCGTCGGCGCGCACGCCGTCGATCTCCATGCGGTCGGAGCCGATCATGAAGTCCACGTGCGTGACGCTGGCGTTGGCGCCGGCGGCGGCCAGTTCCTGCTCCGACATCGCCTCGCCGCCGGTCAGGCACACCGTATACGCCTGGCCGAGCGCAACGTGGCTGGCGGCGTTCTCGTCGAACAGCGTGTTGTAGAACAGCCGGCCGAGTTGCGAGATGGGCGAACGGTGCGGCACGAGCGCGATCTCGCCGAGGCGGGCGGCGCCGTCGTCGGTGGCGATCAGCTTCTCCAGCACCTCGGCGCCCGACTCCGCCTCGACGGCGACGACGCGGCCCTGTTCGAAGGTCAGACTGAAGTTCCCGATCAACCGGCCGCCGTAGTTCAGCGGCTTGCTGGCGGTCACCGTGCCGTCGACCCGCCGGCTGTGCGGCAGCGTGAACACCTCCTCGGTCGGGATGTTGGGGACGAACCGCGTGCCCTCGGCGTTGTAGTCGATGCCGCCCTTCCAGACGTGGCCGCCGGGCAGGCCGACGGTGAGGTCGGTGCCGGGCGCGGCGTAGTGCAGCGCCGTGTACGCCCGCTCGTTCAGGAACTCGCGGCGCGACTCGAGCGCGTCGATATGACGCCGCCACGCTTCCACCGGGTCGGCCTGGTCCACCCGGCAGGCGCGGAATATCGCTTCCCACAGCCGGTCCACCCGCTCCTGCTCCGGAGCCTCGGGAAACACCCGCTCCGCCCACGGCGCCACGGCCGCGGAGATCACGCACCAACTCACCCGCATGTTGGTGATGTAACCGCGGCTGAACGGTTTCGACTGCTCGGAGGCCACCCGCATGGTGGTGGCCACCCGCTCCGGATCCTGGCCCTTGAGCAGGTCGGGATTGCCGCCGGCGACGGTCAGGAACGCGGCGCCCTGCTCGGCGCGCTCGATCATGCCCTTGACGCGCCAGGCGGGAAACTCCTCGAACGAATCGGCCGGCGCATGCCGGAAGCGCACCAACTGCAACTCGTCGTCGCTGTAGGACACGTCCACGTACGGGCAGCCGGCATCGTAGGCGCTCGCCGCCAGCGCGCGGGTCAACTCCACCGCCTCAATCGGTGCGCGAATCATCAGGTGCTGCCCCTTCTGCAGATTCAGCCCTACCCCGATCGCCAGGTCGGCGTACCGTTCCAGTCTCTCTTGCATGCGGTGAGTGTAACGTATCGGCGCACCGCCCTCGCCCGGCCTATACTCGGCGCGGGAACTCGACGACAAGATGGCACACAACGAATCGGACCTTCACGACAGAGGCATAGTCGATGCCCTCTCCGGCGTCACGACCGCCACCCTGACCACGCTGCTGCTCAAGAAAGGCCTGCGCAACGTGTGGATGCGCGGCACCCGGCCGCTGCAGCCGGGGCAGCCGCGGGTCGTCGGGCGCGCCTTCACGCTGCGTTTCGTGCCGGCTCGCGAGGACCTGGCCACCCCGGAGTCGTGGAGTTCGCCCACTTCCACCCGCGCGGCGATCGAGGCAATGCCGGCGGGCTGCGTGGCCGTGGCCGGCGCCGGCGGCTGCCTGGACGCCGGCATCTTCGGCGACATCCTGTGTGCGCGGATCGGCAAGCGCGGGGTAGCCGGGCTGGTGACCGACGGCGTGGTGCGCGACGGCGATGGGGTAAAGTCCACCGGGCTCCCGGTGTGGTGCCAAGGCATCGCGGCACCGCCGTCGGTGGCCGGCCTGACCTTCGTCGGCTGGCAGGAGCCGATCGGCTGCGGCGGCGTGGCGGTGTTTCCGGATGACGTGGTGGTCGCCGACGGCGACGGCGCCGTGGTGATCCCGGCCGCGCTGGCCGCCGAGATGGCCGCCGCCGGGCCGGAGCAGGAGCGCCTCGAAGAGTGGATCATGGCCGAGGTGGAAGGCGGCGCATCGCTGCCGGGCCTGTACCCCCCGAACGACGTCAACCGCGCCCGCTACGAAGCGTCACGCCGCGTTTAGCGGTTACGTTCCCGCTTGACACAGCAGATAAACTAAACCAGACTAAGGGTATGTTGGTGGTGAATACTCATGAGGCGAAGACGCGGCTCTCGGAGCTGCTTCGGCTGGTCGAGGAACGCAGTGAACGGATACGGGTGTGCCGGAACGGCAAGCCGGTCGCCGAGATCGGCCCAATTGCAAGAGCAGAGCGCGATCCCCTGGTACCGAATCCGCGCCTCTCCGGGGTGGTGTTCCACGAGGATCCCATCGCGCCACTTGACGATGACGACTGGCCGGACGCTTAGTCTTGCTGCTCGACACCTGTACTCTGCTGTGGCTCGCGTCGTCTTCCGACAAGCTGCCGGCCAACGTGCGCCGGGTGATTGCAAGCAACGCCGGCAACCTGTTCATCTCCGCGATCACGGCGTTCGAGATCGGCATCAAACACCGGCGCGGCAAGCTGGAGCTACCACTTGCCCCGGCTGACTGGATTGCCGAGGCGCTCGATCACCATGGCGTGCAGGAAATAGCGGTCGACTGGCGGGTCGCGGAGCGATCCACGTCCTTGCCGCGGCTGCACAAGGATCCGGCGGACCGCATCATCATCGCCACTTCCCTCACCACCGGCGCGCCGATCCTCACTCCGGACGGCGACATCGCGCAGTACCCCGGCGTCACGGTAATCTGGGACGGTACCCCGCCTTCTCGCTGAGTTCCACGCCCTTCGGCCGTCACACTCAGCCTGGTTTCTCTTGGTTGCCGGCGTTCATCGCAGCACGCGCCGTTGCAGTTCGTGCCAGGGAACGACGCCGCAGCGGAGGGCCCAGTCGTCGTACAGGCGGGTCAGGCGCCGCACTTCGCCGTCGCGGGCGGCCGCCAGGTCGTGCAGCTCGGTGCGGTCGCGGTGCATGTCGTACAGCTCCCATGAGCCGGGGTGGCGGGACACCAGCTTCCACTGGCCGTCGCGCACGGCGCGGTTGCCCTCGTGCTCGAAGAAGATCGGGCGGTCGCGGGTCCACGGCGCGCCGGACAGCAGCGGCAGGAAGCTCTCGCCCTCCACCGGGGTCACCGGGCGCCCTTCGCGGCGTGCCGGGAGCGGAATGCCGGCGGCATCCAGCAGGGTCGGCAGGATGTCGATGACGTGCACCGGCTGGTGCGCGATGCCGGCGCGCTCGATCACGCGCGGCCAAGACGCCACCAGCGGCGTGCCGATGCCACCCTCGTGCACCCAGTGCTTGAACAGCCGAAACGGGGTGTTGGAGGCGTTGGCCCACGGCAGGTCGTAGCTCTGGAAGGTGTCGTCGGGGCCGGGCGCCACCGCCGGAGTGTTGCCGACCCGCATCGGGCGCCCGTCCGGGGTCGGGATGTTGAAGCGGAACGGCTCGGGGCTCGCGCTGTCCTCGGCCAGGAACTCGGCGCAGCCGCCGTTGTCGGACAGGAACAGCACCAGGGTGTCGTCCGCGGCGCCGGCGCGGCGCAACGCGGCCATGATGCGGCCGATGCCGCGGTCCATGCACTCGACTTGCGCGGCGTCCACGGCCATGCGCAGGTCCTCCCACACTTGGTGGCGCGCCTCGCTCCAGGGGTGCGAGTCCGCGTCGCGCGGCGAGATCGGCCAGCGCGGGTCGAGCACGCTCATGCCCTTGAGCTGCTCGTGGCGGGCCGTGCGTACGGCGTCCCAGCCGTCCCGGTAGCGCCCCTCGTAGCGGGCGATGTCGTCCGGCAGCGCGTGCAGCGGCCAATGCGGGGCGGTACCGGCGTGCCGCTACATGCGCGAACGCAGCAGCATTCCGCGCTGGTACCAGGTACACCTGGGCACGGCCGACTTCGGCGACGCGCACGCCGCCACCCGCGTCCTCCCGTTTGCCACCTTCTGCCGCGAACTGTTGCTGCCATAACTCGAAGGCGCACAGCATTGCGGCCGGCGAGCAGCGCGCAAGCACTCTCCTACGACATCGCCGATCCGCCGACGGCGGACCGGTTGCCGACATTTCTTGTCTCGGTGGGCGCGGACTCTACCACCAGTTCGTGTCCGAGTGCCCGCAGCGCATCGTGGATCCGGCTGACGGACGTTCCGTGACGCGGGTCGAGCATTCGTCGCACCACCTTCTCATCGACGCCGAGCCGGCGAGCGAGTGCCGTGCGGGACAGTCCACTATCCCGAAACGCGAGGGCAAGAGCCGCCTTCGCAGCCGTTCCGGGGGGGACAGCGACGTCGTATTCCCCTGGGCGGCAGGCGCTCGGCGGCGGAATGGGTTCGTGGTCGTCGAGACGCCCGGCGACCGCTTCGTCCAGCGCGTCGGCCGCTTCGGCGAGTGCATCCGCCTCGTCGGCGCCGCTGGTCAGACACTCGGGCAGGTCCCGAAACGAAACGACAAACTCTTCAGCGCCCGTGCGGCGCAACTCGGCAGGATAAACGAAACGCATCAACTCCCCCTATCGTTCTGTTTCTTCCCCAGCTTCCCCGGGTCGACCAGGTCACTCCTATTGAGGCCCAGTTGGCGAACCATGGCGGACAGGAGCCCGGCAGAAATCTCCTTCCGACGGTCTTTGACCGTGGTCTTCCGCGACCCGTAGTACAACGTGACATGACTGCCCTTGCCGCGCTTGGAGTCGATACGAACGGAAACCCCACGAATCCGCGCAACCTCAGAGACTCGTTCGACAAACTCCCTCCCGTCACTGCCCCATGATCGGACGTTAGTGTCCGACAAGGTCAAGCCCACCCAAATGTGCGTCGATCTCCGCGACAGCCGCGCATTGACCCGGCGAAAATTGGGAGCGAGAATCCCGGTACCAGGAAGATGAGGAACTCGGGCGACCGCGGCTTGACGCTACAGCTCGACAAACGGCGTCACGCGGAGGTTCTGGAGGCCACCGGCGTCGGGACGGTGACGCGTTGCGGCGGGCCGTTCCGCTTCGGAGCACCTGTGCAGCCAAGCGTTCCGCCCGGTAGACGGGGTCCTTGATGGCGAACAGTCGGCCCAATTTCCTGTTTCTGATCGCGCACGACATCTCGCTGCGGTTCGGCTGTTACGGCGACCCGCGCGCGGTCACCCCGAACATCGATGCGCTCGCCGCCGGCGGCGCCCTGTTCGAGAACGCGTTCTGCCAGTTCCCGATGTGTGCGCCGGCGCGCACGTGCCTGATGACCGGGTGCCGGCCCGGCACCGTGCAGCGCTACGGCATCGGCGCCGCCGATTTCTACGCCGGACTGCGCCGCCGGCTGCCCTGGATCCGCACCCTCCCGGAGTTGCTGCGCGGCGCCGGCTACCGCACGGTAAGCCTGCACAAGGTGCTGCACGAGTACGAGGCCGACCCGCCGAGCTGGAGCGAGCCGCCCTGGTACGCGGCCACCGGCGCGGTGCCGGCCTGGTGTCCGGACGACTTCGACTGCCGCGAACGGGCACGGCGCTACCGCTCGGCCGCCAACCGCAGCCTGATGGAAGCACGCTTCCGGCTGCTGCAGGCGGCCGAACCGGATGCCATCACCCAATTCAAACGCTGGCGGGGCGGCCCGGTCGAACGTGAGCCGGCAGGCGACCAGGACTACTACGCCGGCGCCACCGCCGACCAGGCGATCGCCCTGCTGCACGCCCACGCCGCCGAGCGCGACGCCCCGCCGCTGTTTCTGGGCGTAGGGTTCTGCAACACCCACCTGCCGTGGCTGGCCCCGGAGCACTACTGGCGGTTGCACGATGCCACCGACTTCGGCGCCGGAGCCGGCTACGACACCGCCCGCCCCTCCCCGCTTGCCGAGGAACTCGCCGTGGCCGGCAACGAGCCGTTCCAGTACTACCGGCAGGACGATCACGTTCCGGGCGCCCGCGCTGCCTGGCAGCCCACGGCGCTGCAGGCCCAGGAACTGCGCCGCGGTCACTACGCCGCGGTCAGTTACCTGGACGCCCAGGTCGGCCGCATCCTGACCGCCCTCGACGACACTGGTCTGGCCGGCAGCACCGTGGTGGTGTTCACCACCGACCACGGCTTCGCTCTCGGCGAGCACCGCCACTGGGGCAAGGGCATGCCCTGGGAACCCGACCTGCGCGTTCCGTTCCTGCTGCGCACCCCGCACGGCGGCGCAGGCCAACGCGTGGCCGCGCTTGCGGAGCATATCGACCTGCTGCCCACCCTCCTGGAGCAGGCCGGCCTCGAACCGCCCGCCTGGGCCGAGGGCGCCAGCCTCACGCCGCTGCTGCGCAACCCCGCCGCCCCCGGCAAGCAGGCGGTGTTCTCCCGGGCGGTACGCGGCGCGCTCACCGCCCACTCCGCCCGCACGCCTCACCACCGCTACACCCGCTGGCTCGACCCCGCCGGCCGCCTGCATGCCGAGGAACTCTACGACCACCGCTCCGATCCCGCGGAGACTCACAATCTCGCCGCGGACGCCGACCGGTCCCTCCTCACCCGCCTGCGCACCCTCTTCCCAAGCATCACCCGAAGCTGACCGCGGCACGCCTGCCCCGAGCCGTCGAGTCGGTGGCACGGTGCCACGCAAGTTGATGACAATATGCCAAGCTCTACGGTACACAATGCGTCCAATACATGGTGTCTCGCATCGACGCACGCACGTTTCGAACTGCCATCCTGGCGGTCGCCCTCTGCTTTGTGGCATCCGTGGGATTCGCGCATCCGGGTGGGAGGGCGAGCGACGGCTGCCACTACTGCCGCTCGAATTGCGAGAAGTGGAACCTCGAGAAGGACGAGCGCCACTGCCACGACGAAAGCTCCAACTCCTCGGCAGCCAACGCCGCGCCGCCGCAGCGGGTGGCTTGCGAGCGCGGCAGCGGTGAGACCTGGCGCGGGCTGGTGGTGGCGCCGGAGTGCCGCTGCGCACCGTACGATCGCGACGACTACCCCTATCCGCAGAGCGTGGAGCCGCGGATCGCGCAGCGAGACGGAATGACTTCCAAGTACAGCGGGACGGTGTTTCGCAGCCTGAAGGAGTCGGACATCGAGCACGTCGTGTCGCTCTCCGAGGCGCACGACAGCGGATTGTGCGCCGCCAGTGCCGCTGTTCGGCGCGCGTTCGCCCGCGACCTCGACAACTTGGCGCTTGCGACGCCGCGGTTGAACCGCCACCAGAAGAGCGGCCACGACGCTGCCGAGTGGCTGCCGCCGCTGAACCGGTGCTGGTACGCGCTGACCATCATCGCCGTGCGGCAGGAGTACCGGTTGACCATCGATCGTCACGAGGTCAAAGCTCTGGAACGCGTGCTGGCGGATTGCCGTCCAAGCTGAGGCGGACCGTCACGCCGTGACGGGGAAAGACGACTGGCCGGTGTGGCAAGTACATCCTGTTTGTTTCGTACGGCAAGAACCGTTTCCAAGGCGTTCCGCAATGCCCGAGCTGTGCTTGAGGCTGCTGACAGGGTTCCGGGGCGCCGGTGACGCCGGAAGGGTTGCTTGAAGCAGCCGAGGCCCTGGTTCCCCCAGGCCGCGGCCGGCCATCGAGAGCACGTATTCGTCGCTCGATTTCGACGGCTTATTACGCTCTACTCACCGCGCTCACAGCGGAGGTCGCCCGGCCCTACCGGCGAGAAGTGAAAGATACCGCTCGCAGACTGGTCGAGCACGGCAGGGCCCGCTCAGTTTGCGACGCTCTCAAAGACAACAACCAATGCGACAACAACCTGAAAGAGTTTGCAAAGCGATTTGTACCCCTCTATCTGAGTCGTCAGCGTGCTGACTACGACCACACGTACGAACCGGACAAGAGCGACGCCCAGGAGGCGATCGAGCGGGCGCGATACGGCATCGATTACCTGTCAGCGGCCCGAGCCACGAGTCCGAACTGGCCCTCGGTCAGGACGCGCGGATGCCGCTCCTGCGGTAATCGATCTGCAAGTTGCCGACTTCGGTTGGCGGGTTTCACTGCGCCTGATTCTACCGCACCGGCGAGCCGGTTGCGCGCCGCCGGTGGGCGTGCGCGTGTCTACGGAGTGCTTGGCCACCGTCGCCAGCGGCGCAACGATGGCGTTGCTCATTTATACTTGCGCGCATGGCACAGGCTACCGTCTACCTTCCAGCACACGCGCTGGAAGCGGCGCGGCAGCGAGCCCGCGAACAACACCGCGCCCCGGCCCAATCGCAGCTTGCCCATGCTCCGGGATCGATCAGGGCAAACGACCTGATGATCGCGTCAATCGCGCCGGCTGGTTCGGACAGGCTCGTTACCCGCAACCGGGACGAATTCTCGCGTGTCCCCGGCCTCGAAACAGAACTCTGGTAACCGGCCCCGGCGGCAAGTCGCCCACCCGCTCAATCGGCCGGCCAGTGCGAAAGCCGAGGTTCTCCACGGCGCCGGGCGCGTTCCGGTACCCGCCGTTCCGGCGGGTGTGGGTCACCGGGGTGCTGATCGCGCTCGCCGCCTGGACGGAACGGCTCGCGGCCGGCTGGCTGATCCTTACCGAGACCGACTCGGTGTTCCTGACCGCGGCGTCGTTTGCGGTTCGCCAGGCGCCGGGGCTGATCGCGGCGCCGATAGCCGGGGCGATCAGCGACCGTGTGCCGCGCAACCGGCTGCTTGGAATTGCCGCCGCCTGCCGGGCGGTGCTGCTGGCGCTGCTGGCGATCTTCGCCCTGTCGGGCCTGGAACCGCTGTGGGTCGCGTTCGTGCTGATCGCGCTGGCCGGGGTCGCGCACTCGTTCGAGACTCCGTCCACCCAGGCGCTGGTGACCGACTCCGTGCCGCGCCGCGCGGCGATGAACGCGGTCGCCCTGCAGTCGGTCGGCGCCCGTGGGATGGGTGCCCTGGGAGGGCTGATCGGCGGCGTGGTGATCGCCAGCTACGGCATCCCCGCCGCGCTATTCGCCGGCGCCGTCGTATCCCTGGCCGGCGGACTGGTGGTGGGGACGATGCGCCCCGTCGCGCCGCGCGGAGCACGGACCGAGCGCCGCGAAACCTCGGTCCTGCGGGACGTGGCTGACGGGTTGCGGGTGATGTTCTCCGTGCCGCTGGTGCGCACGCTGCTGGCGCTGGCGGTGCTGGTGGAGATGTTCGGTTTCGCCTACCACTCGGTGCTGCCCGCCGTCGCCCGCAACGTGCTGGAGGTGGGTGAGGTGGGCCTCGGCGTGCTGAGCATGATGGCCGGCTTCGGTTCGCTGGCGGGGGTAATCGCACTCACCGCAATCGGCAACGTCCGCCGCAAGGGCCTGCTGCTGCTCGGCATCACCCTCGGCTACGGCGCGTTCCTGGTGTCGTTCGCCTCCTCGGGCGGGTTCCCGCTGTCGCTGGTCCTGATCACCGGTGTAGGGGCGATGGCGGCCGCGTTCGACGCGATGCAGTGGGTGCTGCTGCAACAGTACGTGCCGGACCACATGCGCGGACGCGCCATCGGCGGCTGGGTATTCGCGATCGGCTTCGGATGGGTGGGCTACCTGGCACTCGGAGCGGTCGCGGAATCCGTCGGCGTGCAATGGGCCCTGGCAGCCACCGGTGTGATGGTCATGCTGACCGGCCTCACCGCCGCCGCGGTCGCCCCAAAGCTGCGCTCGGCGTAGCTGAAATACATGTCCGTCTAACCTAACTGGTCAGACCGCAACAGTGTAGTGTTCTGTTCACCACCACAGATTCGACCGCAATCGCCTCGTCCCGCTCCACCTCGTCCAGATACAACCGGATCGGAGTCGCCTCGGCCACAGGTTCACGAACGTCACCTCAATTTCGCTTGCCACGCCGAGCCCGTAGGTTCCGGCACATGCGCCCGAAACGAACAGGGGACTTGGCTCTCTCCTATGACAAGACATTGAGTGTGTCCCATCCAGGTTGCCTCGTACCGCCGCTCATTCGGCGATCAGCGGACAGGTGGCGTCTTAGAGGGACTCGCGCGCTACACTTTCGGACGAAGTGGAGCGCGCACGGGAGGCGCGGACTCTTCGAACACCTCGTTCATGAGCGTGCGAAGTCCCCGAGGACTGCGGTCCATACCAGCCGTAGCACGATGAGACGTCTCTTCTCTTCCGGGTTCGGCCTGCTATTCCGACCTAGAGAGGCCCCAACGACCACAGCGATGTCCTTCTTCCTTGCAGTCCCACAGCTGCTTTGTTCCGCAGCATGGGGCGATAGCGTGACAGCATGATGACGAGAATCTTGCTCGACTCATAGTCACAGTTCGGCAGGTCGGATGCGCTGTCCAGATCAGGAGAGTGCACCGCCATCTTGGTGCCACAGATCGAACGGACCATCTCATCGATCTATCGAGGTGTAAAGCAGGAGATGATCGTAGGCGGTGGGAAACCGCGGTTGCCTTGAACCCCGCGCAACGTCAAGAGAAGCCGTATACAGACCGAAGACCCCGCAAGAAGCTGATCGGAGCCGCGGAGACCGTTTTCGTCCGTAGTACGAGTCTCCGCTCGTCGAGTGTCGCGCGATGCAAGTGTGGACATGCCGGTTCCACGCATGCAGTTCGGCCAACACGGAACACAAGCCACGGTCCGTAATGGCCCAGCCGCACGCACGCTGCGGGAACTGTTCGGCCCCACCCACCATAGGAGAAGCGCCGCAACGTCTGCGGCCCTATCGCGGCCTCCGTACACGATTCGTCAGTTTAGCCATGTCCCTGTGTCATTGAGGCGGCTCGCCAAGAAAATCGTTCAATCGGCTAGATGCAAGCTGCCTTCGCGCGGATAGAAACTCCTCGTAGCGCTTCACACTCCAGAGAGCATCGTCCGTTGGTATGCATTGTTTCGTTAGAGCTTGTTCGCCTAACTCGTCGACGATTGTCGGCAAGTATGACTTGGGTTCCTTATCGCTGATCTTCCTGTTAGTTCGGCCACTGATGAACGATAAATTGCAGATGTCGTTGATACGCTGTTGGTCAAACCCGGCTCGTTGGAGTATCGACTGCGGAAACAGGTGGTGGAATTGCAAGGAGTGCTTCGTGCCGGCATGTTTGAGCGATATTTTGAGCTGATCACGCCAATCTGTTGCGCCATCCTGACGGAAAACGAGGAACATCGTCTTGAAATAGGCGCTACGGCTGTTCCTATACTCAAGGTCTGTCGGAACAACCTCAAGACGCCCAACTTGTGTCTTCAGCAATTGGATCAGCTCGCGAACATCACCAACCCGACGCATCGCCCCTAAGTCTTGGTCGAGGATTGTCTCCGAAGAGCCCCGAGAGTATCGGGCTTTCGCGTTCGCAGTGTGCACCCAATACCGAAGATGGTCTGCTTCCGCAGGCGAGAGTTCGTAGTCCTTCCGGTGACCGTACATCGCGAGTGTAATGACCAGGAATGGTGATGAAAGAAGCGCAGGACTGTCGATTAACGCATTAGAGCGTAGGAAGTTCAACGCAAAACGCATGCCATCTTTGGCATCCTTCCAGCCCGCCTGAAGTCGTTCGAGGGACAAACCTCCCGCAGCTCGAAATCGTGATTGACCGGTTGCAAATGCAACAAGTGTCTTAAGGTGAATCGAGGGTCTATAGGGAACCAGAAGAGGCACACTCTCGTTCGAATTCTTGAAAAATTCTAAGCGAATTCCTCCACTTCGCCGTGATCTGTGCCAGAGCCAGATCCGAACTACGGAGTTTCGCCCCGAGCGAATTTACTCTGACGAAAATCTCCGTGACCTCCTCATAGGACTTATCTCGTTCGAGGACGTGCACACGGTATCCATATTCCTTGATGTCGCGAAGCCGCTTAAGTCGGGCTGTATACTTGTCGTATCGCGTATCATCCATTGATGTAACGCCCGCTGATTTTAGGAATGGCGTGTCACTGCTTTCCTTGAATACGTCTGTCACAGATATCCAATTTGGTTGAGCAGCGAGTTTCTTAGAATAAACGACAAATGCCATTTTGTCGAAGCGCTGCAATAATTCATCTTCAGTTGCATCCACGGTATCATTGTCGGTGCTGTCAGTATCGTCCTCCTCATCTACTTCTGTGATCAGCTGCAGATCCTCGGGATGATCAAGATTGAAAAGGATGTCCACTGGTCGTTTCCTACCACGGACGTAAACAGGATCTCCGCGCAAAATCGCTGACAATGAGGTGAGCCTCTGCTGGCCGTCCAATAGCAATTGAAACCGCGTTGATTCGGTCTTCTCCTGGTCAATCGCGAAATCCCTGGTGGCAACGCTTTCATCGGTCTCCCAAGTCAATATCGTTCCAGAGGGATAGCCGCGGTAAAGAGTCAAGAAGGTCACGAACACGCGTGGACTGCCAAACAAACTGGCGTTGCATTTCCGGAAGGCGAATCTCGCCACGCTCGATTCTCGCCACGAGTTCCTTCGTTGGAACATCTTGATGTGCCATTCTTCCTCCTTAATCTCTGACTCCAGATTAGCGCCCGACCCGCCATTCCGCAATGCCGCCGCCAGATTAGCCCTCAGAGTCCGCAGAACTTCGAATGCCTAGCTTGGACGGTCGTGCTTTCTATGAGTCAAGATGCCCACTCAGCGATCGGCAATAGACTTCCGCGCCAAGTCGAATGGTAGTTTTGCGCATTGACGACTCTGTGCCAAACTGACGGAACAGCCGTGGGGCAACTTACGACCTTCACCAGTGACCACGGTCTATCCGTTGCGTTTGATAACTGTGACACCTCATGTCCGCTCCATCAACCTGTCGTACAAACGCTGTTCGGCACCCGTTTGCACCTCAATGACCTGCTTGGGGAATTCGCGGGCTTATTCCGCGCATGCAAGTCGGGGGCAGTAAACGGACGCTGACGGTGTCGCTTCGAAATCCGGAATCACTACGTACACTTTCGTGTGTTCGGTTAGCGCCATCTCGTCGCGCAGCTTGATGCGACCGTCTTCGAACACGCTTTCAACGGTCATCGTTGCCATGCTCGACCTCTGGTTGTCTCAGTCGCACTCCCACCGCTCGACAGCGTACATCATCCGCAAGACTCCGCAACCGTTAGGAGTGGCTCCGGTGCCACCGGGGCAGGTTACAGCCAGCGTTCCTGCGGAAGACAGCGAGCAGGCCGGCGGCGATGGCGGCCATCGCGGCCCAAACCACCGGTTAGGCCCACGGCCAGCGGGACTCCGGGATCGCCAGGTTCATCCCGTATACGCCGACGATGAAAGTGCTCCTCACACGCCGCACAACCCGGCGGCATCGTCGATCGGCTCCTGGTAGGCGCGCACGGCACCGGTCATCACGTCTTCGACCGCGACCGGCTTGCCATACGCGGCCGATTCCAGCATGGCGTAGGACACGGCGACCGCGCGCGTGCCCTGCTCCACGTCCACCTCCACGGGCGCGCCGTCAGCCACGGCGCGGCCCAACTCGGCGTACTCCACCGCGATCAGCTTGCGGTCGATCGCCGGGAATTCCAGCTCGTAGCCGGCCAGCAGCTCACCGCCGAACAGCCGCGCGGTGACCTCTTCGAGGCGGAACTCCGGGACCCACTCCAACAGATCGGCGCCGCCGTGGCGCTCGCCGTCCCGGTCAAGCGTAAAGGGGTGCCCGCTGCGGTCCGGCGGCAGCTCCATGGCCCCCTCGGACCCGTACAGGACGCGCCGCCACTGCCGCAGCCCGCGCGCCGCGTGATCGGACACGTACTGGCCGGCGGCGCCGTTGGCGAAGCGCAGCGTGGCATACACGGCATCCTCGGCGTCGACCGTGAACCGCTCCGGCATGTGCCGCTGCCAGCGCTCGTAGACGCCGGCGGGATTGACCGCGCCGCCGCCCGGCGCAGCCGCCGGGTTGGCGCGCTCCGGCTCGTGCAGCCGCGCCTGCGCGAACACCTCCGTCACCGGCCCGCACAGATACTCCATCATATCGGCGTCGTGCACGCCGGCGTCCACCAGCAGCCCGCCCTGCTCCTTGCGGTGCCGCCACACGGTGATGAACATCACGTCGCCGCCGCCGAGGCTGTTGTGCTGGTAGAAGCGCGGCGCGCCGATGGCGCCGGCGTCGATCAGCGCCCGCGCCAGCCGGTTGAGGGGGTCGCGGCGGTAGTTTTCCGCCACGCTCACCACCCGTCCCGAGCGGTCCGCGCACTGCCGGATGTGACGGCAGGCCGCCACCGACACGCCCAGCGGCTTCTCGACCATAACGTGCCAGCCCCGCTCCAGCGCGCCGGCCACCGACGTGTGGTGTCCGACCGTGCTGGTGGTGACGTCCACCGCCTGCACGCCGAGCGGCGCCAGTTCCTCCAGGCTCGGCACCGCCGCCGTGCGCACTCCGAAATGGCGCTCAGCGGCGGCGGCCAACGAGTCGGCATTGGCGGCCACCGGATCGCACGCTCCGACCAGCCGGAACGGGCTCAGGCCCGCCCGATGCAGTTCCGCCAACCCCTCCAGGTGGCGGTGTCCCATACCCCCGCAGCCGACGATGGCCAGCGCAATCTGCTCCATCCTGCCCTCCCGGCCGCATGGTACCGACTGGCGCCGATGGCGTCAGTGCGCTACGGTCTGGCCATGAACCAGATACCGATTGTCGACACCCACCAGCACCTGTGGGACCTCGACCTGCTCAACCTGCCCTGGCTCGACGAGGCGCCGCAGCTCGCCCGCCACCACCGCATCGACGACTACCTGCGCGAGGTCGCCGGTCACGGGGTGGCCAAGGCGGTCTACATGGAGGTGGACGTGGCGCCCGAGGAACGCCCGCGCGAGCGCGAGGTGATCACCGCACTGTGCCGCGACCCCGAGGCGCCCACCTGCGGCGCGGTGTTCGGCGCCACCCCCGGCAGCGTCGAGTTCCCGGCCACGGTCGACGCCCTGGCCGCCAACCCCTACGCCAAGGGCGCCCGGCTGGTGCTGCACCCGCCCAACCTGGCGGGCGACCACTGCCTGCGGGACGCCTTCGTCGACGACGTGCGCAAGCTCGGCGCCAACGGCCTCATGTTCGACATCTGCATCCGTCCGACCGCCCTGTCGTCAGCCGCCGAGCTGGCGCGCCGGTGTCCCGACATGACGTTCATCCTGGACCACTGCGGCAACGCCGACCCGCACATCGTGGCCGGCAACGGCGGCAATCCCGACGACCCGACCTACGGCCACACGCGCGAGCAGTGGCTGGAAGGAATGCAGACCGTGGCCGCACAGCCCAACACGGTGTGCAAGATCTCCGGCATCGTGGCGCGCGCCGCCCCCGGCTGGTCCGCCGCCGACCTGGCCCCCGCGGTCAACCATTGCATCGACAGCTTCGGCGAAGACCGCATCGTGTTCGGCAGCGACTGGCCGGTCTGCACCTTCGGCGCCCCCCTCGGCGCGTGGATCACCGCCCTGCGCGAGATCGTCAGCTCCCGCCCCGACCGCCTCCAGCACAAGCTCCTGCACGAAAACGCCACCCGCATCTACCAACTCGATTAACCCTCGCCGGAACCGTCACATGACGACGCTGTCGTTTGGGTTGGACGTATAAGCGCATAAACGCTTATAGTGGATAGATGAGTTCGACTCGATGGTCGCTGGTGGTCTCCGAGGGCACCGATCGCGCTCTGCGCACCTTTCTTGCCAGCCGCGGCTTGAAGAAAGGACATCTCTCACAGTTCGTCGAGGAAGCCGTGCGAGAGAAGCTTTTCGATCTCACTGTTTCGGAGGTGAAGGAGCGCAACGCCGGACAGACCGATGCCGTCATGCAAGCCATTGAGGAGGCTCTCGACCGAGCGTGAGCCATGCGTGTCGTGCTCGACACCGGAATCCTCATCGCCGCGCTGATCACCCGCAACACGCCGCCGGACCAACTGTACCAGTTGTGGCGCAAGCGACGGTTCACGCTGATCACCTCGGAGTTGCAACTCGATGAGTTCCGGCGCGTTACCCGATACCGGAAGCTGCGCAGGTACCTGAAGCCTCACGAAGTGGGAACGCTCGTACGCGGTGTACGAGCCCGAGCATCGGTTGTATCCGATCTGCCGGACATCGACCTGGTCGATGACCCCGGCGACAATCTCGTGCTCGCTACCGCGCTTGCCGGCGATGCCGACTACCTGGTCACGGGCGACCGGCGCCACCTGTTGCATCTGAAGAAGGTTCGCCGGACCAGGATACTGACGGCACGTGAACTCGCGTGTCGGCTCGACTGAGGGACCGGTAGCGGTTCCGCTGGGACGGCACTACGGCTTACCCGATGGTGCCGCCTACCGCCAGGACCTGGATCAAACCGTCACGGCCCGTCCGATCCTATCGGCCTGAGGATGAAGGTCCCCTCAGTTGATCCCGTGGAGGAAAACGTAACAAACGCGAAATTCGCACTATGCACATGTTCGCATTCGTGGGTTCCTTCCCTCCGGTCGTCGAACTCCAGGTCGCAGGTGACCCTTGAAGCAACTGAACCGGGCTCCCCGAAGACCACGGAGACGGTAGCGCTGTCGTGGCTGTCGCGTGAGTAGGTCCAGTTCCACGCCTCGTCGAAACTCGCATTGAGTGCTCTCTGGGCGGACTTGAAGTGGAGTCTCTCCGAGCGAGCGAGCAACATGCCCTTTTCTCGATCGTGCGAGAATACCAGCGTGTACCCCACGAGTGAGTCGGGCGCGATCGGTCCGGTGGGGGTAATGGTGACCGAGCAGCCGGAGAACAGGGTGGCCAGCGCGATGGGAGCCAGCCAGACGAGTCGTTTGTTCATGATTCTTCTCCGCAAGATACGCTCCTTTGAGTCTCGGTCGTCCCGGTGGGCAAGAGCGGATACCACTTGGCGCTTCATGGGGACATAGTAGCGGGTTCCGGGCAGGATGTCGCCGCACCGCATGCCTCAACTCCTCCCCGGGGGCCAGCTGGTGCCGCCGCGGCCGGCGACGTGGTGCACTTCGCTGGCTACCAGGGTGGCGTGCAGGCGGTCGGTCAGGTGGGTGCGGCGGGCGGCGTGGCGGGGGTCGGCCCACAGGTTGGCGGTCTCGCCGGGGTCGGCGTCCAGGTCGTACAGCTCGCCCTCCGGCGCGGCGCGCGCGGCCGGGTCGTGGAACAGGGACAGCTTGTAGCGCCCGTCGTGGTACATGGTGCCGTAGATCGGCGGGTCCCAGTAGCCGCGGTTGCCGTAGCCCGAGTTGCGGTACATGGTGAGGGCATGGTCGCGCGGCGCCGCAACCTGCCCGCGGGCCAGCGCCTCCAGGTCCTGCGACTCGGGCATCCGCGCCGTCACCCCGTCGGCCGGCATTCCGGCGGCGCGCAGCAGCGTGGCGGCGAGGTCGTGCGGCTGCACCAGCTCGGCCACCCGCGTGCCCGCCAACTCGCCCTCCGGCAGGCGCAGGATCATCGGCACCCGCGTGCACGGGTCGTAGAAGTAGGCGCCCTTGGTGATCAGCTCGTAGTCGCCGATCATGTCGCCGTGGTCGGACACGAACAGCACCAGCGTGTTGTGTGCCAGGCCACGCCGCTCCAGCTCGGCGAGGATGCGTCCCACCTGCCGGTCGAAAAAGGCAACCGAGGCGTAGTAACCGTGCCGCACGCCGACGTGCAGCTTGCCCACCAGCGCGGTTTCGTAACCGAGTCGGGCCAGGTGCGCCGGCAGCAGCGCCTGGTTACCCGCGCCGCCCGTGCCGGGAGAGGTAGTAGCGCTGACGCTGGTCGACGACGATCGCGACTCGCTCGGCGTACGGCGGCTGTACGCGGCGGCGTGGGCCACGCCGTGGGGCGTAGTGCCTGGCACCTCCCCCGGACGGCTCCTGGCAGCAGACCCTGATCGCCGTGCCGGGCGGCCGCGGCCCGTGCGCCATCACGGCGACCGCCGACGGGGTGCTGCTGGCATGCGTCGGCGGCAGCACCATCCGCTGCCGCCGCATGCCGCTGGATGCCGTGATCGATGACGGCGCGCACGGCCGAGCCGCACAAGCCAACTGGCACCACGACAGCGCCGACCTGATCGACACCCTCAAGGAGCGCGAGCCGGCTTCTGCCCGGTGACGATGGGCCACGCGGCGCGCGGCCCGCGTGGCAGCCGGCCCTGAGACTTCGCGCCCCTGTGCGGCACGTCGATCCGGCCCGTCGTCCCGGGCAGACTTCGGCGTCGAGGCTCGGTATCATGCCGGCGTGGTCGTGAGCACGGATCGCTGCGGCGCCCACCTCGCCGTCGACGAGCCACCGCCCCCACCGGCGCGTACGCGCCGACCCGCCGCGCGGGAGGCAAGCCCGCCGCGGCGTCAACCGGGCCGTGTTCGAGCGACTCGACCGGCCTCGACCGGCCAGGACTATCCCACGCTACGAAACCGTGGTCTGTCACGCACCGCCTCGTCGCCGCCCCATCGATTCTGGCGACCTGCACCTGATCCGCGGTTTCTCATGCCACGATTCACGTGAGCCTGCGGTCAGCGAACGGTTCGCCGTGGGCCAAGCGCCTGAAAAAAAGTCGAGAAAATC
>JAPPGB010000008.1:47901-52054 GCA_028821475.1 Spirochaetaceae bacterium | reverse complement strand
GACGGAGCCGAGCACCAGGAGCGCGCCGGCTATGACGAACAGTCGTCTCATGTTTCAGATCCTCCTTGAAAGGGAACAGTTGTGATGCCGTCCACCAAGCAATATCCGTGCCAAACAGGATGCCGGCGCGCCCGGAGCGACCTGTCATCGAACTATGCGGATTATTTGCCTACGTATTGGTGGGAATACGGAATCGTCCCTACAAAGATGTCGGCCACCGGCGGTCAGCCGGCGATCAGTTCTTGTAGATGCCGGGATCGATGCGGTACTTGCGCACGCGCAGGCCCATGATGCGTTCGCTGACCATCAGCGAGCGTGCGGCGCGCGCCATGTTGCCGCGTGCCCACTTCAGCGCGTCCTGGATCAGCTCCCGCTCGATGGCGCCGACGGCGCTCTGCAGGCTGCCGCGCGGAGTGGTGCCGCTCGCCTCCGCCGTTTGCAGGGTGGGCGGCAGGTGGTGACCGTGGATCACGTCGTCGTTGCTCAGCAGTACCGCGCGTTCGATGCAGTTCTCGAGCTCGCGCACGTTGCCCGGCCAGTGGTAGCTCATCAGCATGTCGATCGCCGGCGTGGTGATGCGCTTGATCTCCTTGCGGTGCTCCCGGCCGTAGCGGGCGACGAAGAAGTCGGCGAGCAGCAGCAGGTCGGTCTTGCGCTCCCGCAGCGGCGGAATGTGGATCGGAAACACGTTGAGCCGGTAGTACAGGTCGGCCCGGAATCCGCCCGACTCGATCAGCTCTTCGAGGTTGCGGTTGGTGGCGGCGATCACGCGAACGTCGCTGCGCAGCGTGGCGTTGCCGCCGACGCGTTCGAACTCGCCCTCCTGCAGGACGCGCAGCAGTTTCACCTGGGTGGCCGGCGACAGATCACCGATCTCGTCGAGGAACAGCGTGCCGCCGTGCGCCAGCTCGAAGCGCCCCTTGCGGGTGGAGACCGCGCCGGTGAACGCGCCGCGCTCGTGGCCGAACAACTCGCTCTCGATCACCGACTCCGGCAGGGCGGCGCAGTTCACCTTGATGAACGGCTTGGCGGCACGCGCGCTGTTGTAGTGGATGGCATGCGCCACCAGGTCCTTGCCGGTGCCGGTTTCGCCGCGCACCAGGACCGTGGTGTCGCTGCGCGAAACCTGTCCCACCAGGCGGAACATGCTGTTCATGCCCTCGGAGTTGCCAACCAGGTTCTGCGGCCGGAAACGGTCCTGCAACTCCTCCTGCAGGCGGTTGTTCTCTTCGAGCAGCATGCGCCGCTCCTCGTGCGCGGCCTGGCGCAGCTTGACCGCCTGCGAAATCATGGAGGCGATAATGGACAGCAGCCGGACGTCTTCCGAGAACGGGGTGTGCGGCGGAAACAGCTTGTCGGTACTCAGCGAGCCGATCACCGAGTTGCCGGACTTGATCGGAACACAGATGAAGGACAGCTCGGCGAGCTGCGGATTGCTGGCGGCGCCGGTGCGGTGCACCATCCCCGCTTCGTCGGCGATCTTGCGCACCACCGCCGGCTCGCCAGATTGAATCACCCGTCCGGTCACGCCCTCGCCGATCTTGTACAGGCCACGGCGCTGCTGGCTGGCCGACAGTCCGTACGCCGCCTCGATGGAGATCCGTTCGGTGGTGCGGTTGACCAGGCTCAGCACGCCGAGCCGTATCTGCATGTGGTGGCCGAGCGCTTCGAGCACCGGGTGCACGACGTCGCGCAGGTTGAGACTCGAGTCAAGGATCCGACTGATGTCGAACAGCAGCGTAAGTTCGTTGACCTCGCTTCGAACCGTGGGTGTGGACGGGGTGGACACAGCCGTCATGGGCGCCACCGAAGCGTAGCTTGAACGCGGTGGGTTGCCAACCCGGCGCCGCGGCGCCGCGCGTTATCCGGTTGCCCCGGACGCGTTGGCGATGGGTCGGCGATCCGTTGACACTGCGGCTCGGCTCGGCAAACAGTGGCGCCGATGAATCCGATGAATCCCAGGAGTCCCAGGAATCCCATTGCCGAGCAACTCAATCGGAAGCTCGCTGACACTTCCATCCTCGATCTGCTGTCCGACTTCGGACGCCGGCTCTACTTCCCGCGCGGGGTGGTGGCGCAGACGGCCGAGGCGGCGCGCGACGCGCACCGGTTCAACGCCACGGTGGGCATGGCGACCGACGGCGCCGAACCGTTGTACCTCGCCTCCATTCGCCGCCTGATACCGGACCTCTCCGCGGAGGAGATATTCGCCTACGCCCCCACCGGCGGCCTCCCGGAGCTGCGCCGCCGGTGGCGTGACGAGATTGCCGCCAAGAACCCCGGCCTGCGCGGTCCGGCATCGCTGCCGATGGTGACCAGCGGCCTGACCCACGGCATCACCGTCGCCGCCGACCTGTTCGTGGAGCGCGGCGACCTGGTGATCGTGCCCGACCTGTACTGGGGCAACTATCGGCTCATCGTGGAGGAACGCCGCCAGGCGCGCCTCGCCACGGTACCGTTCTACGGTGCGAACGGCGGCCTCGGCGTGGACGCGCTGGCGGGCGCCGTCGGCGAGATTCCCGCCGGCGGCAAGGCGGTGCTGGTGCTGAACTTCCCGAACAATCCGACCGGCTACACCCCCACGACGGCGGAGATGGCCGCCCTCGCCGACGTGTTGCGCGCGGCCGCATCGCGCGGCGTCAACCTGGTGGTGATCTGCGACGACGCCTACTTCGGCCTGTTCTTCGAATCGGAGAGCTGCCGCGAGTCTCTGTTCGCGTACCTCGCGGATGCCGACGAGCGCCTGCTCGCCGTCAAGGTGGACGGCGCCACCAAGGAAAACTACGTGTGGGGCTTTCGCATCGGCTTCCTCACGTTCGCCGCCCGCGGCCTCACCGACGGGCACTTCGCGGCGCTCGAACAGAAGGTCATGGGCGCGGTGCGGTCGTCGGTGTCGAGTTCGAGCATGCTCGCCCAGAGCCTGCTGCTGCGGGCGATGCGCACCGGCACCTATCACGCCGAGCAGCAGGCCAACCTGGCCGCCATCGCCGAGCGTTACCGCCTCGTGCGCGCCATTCTCGCAGCCCGCGCCGGCGACGCCGGGCCCCTGCAGCCGCTGCCGTTCAACTCGGGCTACTTCCTGACCCTGCGGATGGCCGGCGGCAAGGCGGAAGTGCTGCGTCAGGAGTTGCTGCGGCGGCGCGGGGTGGGCACCATTTCGGTGGGCGACGACTACCTGCGGGTGGCGTTCTCGACCGTGGCGAGTGCCGATCTGGAGGCCCTGTTCGAGGAGATCTACTCCGTTGCCCGGCAGGTGGCGGCCGGCTCCTGACCGACCGCGGCGTGTTGTGGAGGGCGCACCGCCGGCACTGGCCGGTTGCTGCGAGCGCCGTGCTGCTGGTTGCGGCGGCGTACCGCCGGCACTGGCCGGTTGCTGCCTGCGCCGTGCTGCTGGTTGCGGCGGCGTACCGCCGGCACTGGCCGGTTGCTGCCTGCGCCGTGCTGCTGGTTGCGGCGGCCGGTTGCGCGCGCCCGGCGGCGGTGGTCGAGCTGTGGAGCGACCGCGCCGAGCTGGCGGCATACGTCGACGCGTTCAACGCGGCGGGCGGGCCGGTCAAGGTGGCACTCACCTACGCGCCGCGGCCGGGAGGCCGGCTGATGAGCGGCGCCGCCGCGCCCGACCTGCTGTTCGGTTCCGGCCTTGCGAGTCCGGAGTTGCACGGTTTGCTCGCACCGCTCGACCGCCTGCTGCACAGCCGGCTGGCGGCCGACGAGTACTATCCGAAGCTGCTCGCCGCCGGCGCCGCGGGCGGCCGCCAGTTCACCCTGCCGTTCTCCTTCAATCTGCCGGTGGTGGTGTTCGCTCGCGCGGAGGCGCCCCCGGACATCGACCAGTCCGTGCTTTCGGACGAGGAGATCCGGCGCCTTGCCGACCAGTTCGACGCGCACGCGCGGTCGCTCGACGAAGCGCCGGGAGGGCGTGACCCCGAGTCTGCCGGGGACCAGCCGCCGCTGCCCGGCAGACTCGGAATCCCGTTGCTGTGGAACGAAGGGCTCATCTACCTGCTCGCCCAGGCGCGCGGCGCCGGGTTCGCGGCCCCCCCCGGGGGGCCCGGGGGGGGCGCCCCCGGCCCCCGCGCCGCCCCCCGGGGGGGGGGTGGCCCCCGGGGGGGAAAACGCCCCCCCCGCCAATGCCGCCCCCCCCCGGGTTTCG